>JACDDF010000030.1 GCA_013817135.1 Nitrospirales bacterium | reverse complement strand
TCAAAGGCTTGTAACCAAATCGGGCCATGCCGGGTTTCCGGAAAATCGTCTAGCCAGCGTATGAGCACGTGTAATTCCCCTGAGGCGCCGTCAATCATGGCCTGCGGAGGTATCTGAAGCATGTCAGCTAACCTCAGGAGACGCCAGGCATGCGATTGACATTTTATGTGTTGATCTTCAACGTGGAGATGGGTGTGGTAGCGGTCCGCGAGCATCTGCCATGCGGCATGCCGGTCTCGTAGACTTCCGTACCGAAGACGATCGACTTGCCGCTTATACTCCGGAGTGAGACTCCCGGAGACACGAGCCTGTCGAAGACTGTATACGTGTGGCTGGTCGCGCATGAAGGCTACCAGAGCCGGATAGTCTCCATTGATATTCAACTCTACCCGGCAGGCCTCCCTGACTAACTCTCCCTCATAAAACAGCCGGATAGCGAGATATTTCACCAGGCTTACGGGATACCTTTCCTGCCACTCATAGCCTGTCTCTTCCGCACGCCATTTGATAAACCCGGTCCATCCCGGCATGGTGCCCAGATGAAGCGAGAGATAGTCTTCCCATTGGGCTTTTGGGATGCCAAGGATTTCCAGGTACATCAAGAGGCTGTCCTCCGGCCGCTCCGGCAAAGCCTGGATCTTGTGTTTCCAGTCTGGAATGCCTAGAAAAGCGCTACTGAAATCGTGTTGGGCAAGTTGTTTCCAGACAGTGTAAAGAGAGAGGTCGCGAGCGGGCATGGTCCATGCGGCATGATCTTCATCAACAAATGCCCCGCACCATTTAATGAGTTCCTCATTGATCTGCTCCACGATCCGGGTTCCCAACACACGATCACACCAGGCGCTGACGGTCATGTCATGGCCGAGGGCCTGAATATCGGCTTCGGCAGCCGTCTGCACTTGTGCCTGATGATCGGAGGAAGGGAGTATCGTTCTCAAGCGGTCCGTGAGAGTAGCCAGGGCGGCATCCTCTGAAGAGGGATCCCCTGCCTCCGGCTGATGCATGTGGTTGGGAGCAGTGAGGCCCTGTAGCAGATGGGCTCGGAGCACCTCAAGATGAGTAATACGCGTATTTCCCACCAAGACCGTTTTGTCCTGAGTGAACGGCTGCAGGGCGGCATCCACCTCCTCGATACGAATTCGACCGGTTCGGAAATAGTCACGAAAGACCTCGTTGGGAAGGTAGGGACGGCCACCCAGGAACCGCTGGCCCTGCTGAACGGCTTCCTCAAATTCCAGATATTCCAACCCATGGAGAAGATTGTGGTGAATAAAGGTCCGCATGGGCCAATAATAAGCAATCACCTCGCCGGCGAGATTGACCAGCGAGCGCATTTCCATCCGCTGAGCTTCGCTATACGGGCGGGCCGTTACCGTTTCCATATCACATCCTGTGAAATCTCAAAAGATACGTGACCTGTTGACACCGCCGAATCGACAGCCCCGAACCAATGGGATGGACCCATGCCGAGCATGACCAGAAGAGCCAATACAAGAATGAGAGAAACTCTTTCGTCAATATGGAGATCGTGGACGGCCTTGAATGATGGAGACTGGGGGCCGAATAAGACTTGTTGCATCAGCCGGGGGAAATACCAGGAGGCCATCAACCATGTCAGAAGAATGATCACGAGGCTCCACGCTCCGCTGAAAGAGAAGCCCAACATCATTTCCATGAATGCCGAAAAGAGGGTAAAGATCGGAAGGCCCACGGCGGCGGTAATGAACAGCACGAAGAGCGTGGAAAACCGGGGCATGATGTGCGCCAATCCGTGAGAGATCGTCAAATCCAGATGGCCAAAACGCGTTCGTATGTGTTGATTCGCGATGAGCAGGCCGCAGATGACCAGGCTCAGTCCACCTAAATAGACCACGGCCCCCGGGGCCATCGAGTGGGTGACCGACACATACCACCATAAGATAGAACCCAGGGCCATATGGGCATAGGCTAACAGGGAATCCATCGAATCCTGACTCAAGGCGATTAACGATCCGTACAGGGCACTGACTATGGCGACCATCCAAAGAAGATTCAACACGCCTTCGGGTATGAAGGGAAGAAGAGTGCTGATGCCGTGGAATCCGAGACTCGGCAAGAGCACGGCTAAAAACGAAGGAAGCGTGCCTGGCAAACAGCTGACAGAGGCCACAAATGCCCCCTGAACGGGCAGGAGTGGCCACATCATGGCCAAGGGAATAAGCAGCGTCATGACCTGGACGTGATCAGAAGTCAGGAGGGAAGCCAGGAGTGAAAAAAGGCCAACCGCTAACAGGCCGATGGCTTTCCACGGGGTTTCCAGATTCATTGGTCTGTGCCGCATGAAAGCCAGGATTAACAAGCCGAAAATCCCGCATAAAAATATTGAGCCTGCATGGCCCTGACCCGCCACAACGCCTAGCCCTAATCCCGCAAACAGAAGCGTCAAACTCAACGAGATCGACGTTTCTTTGTCGATGTGATGACCGAGAATAGTTAAAAATCCTGCAGCCAGAATCAGGTGCATCAAGAAGGTCGAGATGCTCAAGGGCGCTTCCGCCATCCAGGAAGGGATGGTCACGACCAACCACGTGAGTGCGAAAACGACCAGCGCCAGGATTTTGAATACCTGCGGTTTTGACCAGAGGATCGTTCCAAGAGCGGCCCCCAGCAAAGGCAGGGCCACCGCAACAAGGATTTGTCCCGACCACCATTCCATCACAGCTTCCATCCCCCGAGACTATGATCAAGACGTTGCGCGAAGCGGGTGATGCCCTTTCCTGCCCAACTGTAAAACTGATCCACATAGAGCCGGTTCATGAACAAGACATAGAATCGGGGTCTGAGGGAGGCAACCCACTCCGGGAGGAGACTCCGTTGCCCGCGGATATTGGTATAGAGGTGAGCCCAGCCCAATACAATCATTGCGGTGATCACCAATACCAACCCGTCAAATAATTGGGCGGGAAGAGCCGCGACTTGGAAGTACGCATGGGCGACCCCGGGTTCGGGATACAAAAAGTAAGTGAACGTCTCCGCGACCCATAAATAGGTGAAAATGACCAGCAATAAGGTCAGCAACATGACCCCGGACCCTTTCCATGACGCGGCGTTGAGGCGATATAAACTAAACATGGCTTGAGAGGCCGTGACCCAGGCAAAGAACAAAAAAATGACTGCGGCCTGTGCATCCTGCAGGGGAATGGCCAATATGCCATGGGCGATTAACAGGATGATCAATGGCAGAAGCAAGGTCACGCCGACGCCGGTGATCCATGTGGCGCGGGAAAAGGACACGGCTTCTTCCATGCGATCGGCAACAGGCCGCTTGGGTTCGTGTCGCGATGCTTGGATGACATGCCCGGCATTCAAAAATAAAGTCGCTTTAAACACGCCATGGGCGATTAGGTGGAAGATGGCAAGTGCAAAGGCGCCTAATCCGCATTCCATCACCATGTAGCCCATTTGGGCCATGGTCGAAAATCCCAAGGTTTTTTTGATGTCATTTTGAATCAGCATCATCCCGGCTCCGAGAACTACGGTGAGGGCACCGATTGCGAACACCACGTGCAAGGTGGTGGGAGACAATCCATATAACGGGGCCAGGCGGTTCAGCAAAAATCCCCCGGCATTCACGATGCCGGCATGCATGAGCGCGGAGACGGGGGTGGGGGTGTCCATGGTATCCGGCAGCCAGACATGCAACGGGAACTGAGCAGATTTGGCCATAGCACCGACAAAAATTAAGAGGGTAATCGCCGTGACGGCGCTGATGACCGGCTGGCCCCCAGGCCAAAGAGGCAGCAGGATCTCGGCCTCCGCGGCGCGGGCAAAAAGTTGCGAAAATTCCAGGGTTTCAAAAAGATAATAGGTCAGAAGAATACCGGCCAAAAACATCACATCTCCCACCCGATGCACGATCAAGGTTTTAAAGGCGAAGCGAACGGCAGGCGGATGCCCAAAGTTGTAGGCGAGCAACAGATACAGCATCCAACTTAATAATTGCCAAAACACAAAGAGTATGAACAGATTGGCGCTGGAAACCAACGAGAGGATGACAAACGTTATCAGGCCCAGGAGTGCATAAAACCGGGCATAGCCTCGTTCGCCTTGCAGATAATTGATGGAATAGAGATGGATGATGGTGCTGACTCCGGTAATGAGCACCATCATGACCGCACTCAGCCGATCGATATACAGACTGAAGGACAACCAGTCATGTGGCCCCGCAGAGGAAGCCTGAAAGCCGACGCGAACCGGTCCTCCGGAACTCACCGCATAGAGCAGCCAGAGGGAACCGATAAATGCCATCACCAGAGCGGGAACTCCGACTTTGTGACTCTTTTCTCCCAATTGTTTTCCGAAAAGGCCGATGATGAGGCCTGACACCAGAGGCAAGAGGGGAACGAGGATCGCCAAGAAGTTCGTCATGAGTGGGACTCCGGGAGATGGCATCGCCGTTAGAAAGCGATTTCCTTGGGAAAATAGCGTTCAGAAAAAAACGATAAGGATAACGCTGTAGGCGCGTTCAGTCTAGACCGTTTGAATGCCGCGTCATGTTTTGAGTTGTCGGCCATCTTATCCTGTCAAGGCGATCGTGTCACAGATTGGCTATTCACGTCCCGGAAAATTATGAGTCATGGTTTCTTTGCCACATTTGGCTTATAAGGAGAAGTCATCTCAATACATGTTTAGTAAAACAGGGCGGTATTCATGCCGGAGTCTCCAATGGCCTGGCTAGCTTTTGGAAAGGCTCTTTGCCTGGATTCTTGAGAAGAAAATCTTTCTCTTGAGAATCCGCTTCCATCATGCCCTGAAGGAGACGCTCGGCTTGGTTGAATGATTGATCTGGATTTTCCCCTATCAGAAGAAAATGCCCCATTTTGCGTCCTGGCGCGGCGTGTGTTTTTCCATAGAGGTGAAGACGGACCTGCGGATGAGCCAGAAGGCGATCCCACCTGGGCGGTCCGTTTCGCCACAAATCTCCGAGGAGATTCACCATCACGACGGGATGCATGAGAGAGGTATCCCCCAATGGTAATCCGCAAATGGCGCGGAGATGTTGTTCGAATTGGGACGTCACACAGGCCCCAAACGTGAAGTGTCCACTGTTATGAGGCCGAGGAGCGATCTCATTGATCAACAAGGTGTCGTCCTCGAGAAGAAACAGCTCCACCGCCATTACTCCGCAGTAATCAAGGGCCTCTGAGAGGGAAACGGCAAGCTCCTCCGCCCGTAAACGGATCGTGTCCGCCACCCGGGCCGGAACGCGTGTGGTGTGGAGGATGTTTTGCCGATGTGCATTCTCAGCTAGGGGGTACAGTTGAATATCTCCCTGAAGACTGCGGGCCAGCACTACCGAGAGTTCCATCTTGAAGGGCGCGACGGCCTCCAAAACAGACGGGACTTCCCCTAATTCTCGCCAGGCTTCATTAAGGTGATCCACGCCGGCAACCCGGATTTGCCCCTTACCGTCATATCCTGAACGGCGCTTCTTTAAAATAGCCGGGTATGCCACTCGTTGAGCCGCAGTGGTCAAGCTGGCGTGATCTTTGACCGAGGCAAAGGGAGTTTGTGGAAAGCTGTGATCTTGAAGGAATTCTCGTTGAACCAGTCGATCCTGGATGAGAGCGAGCACGCAAGAGGATGGACGGGTAGCTTTGCCGGTTTCAATGTCGGCAAGAAGCATTTTAGGCACCAGTTCGGTCTCAATGGTCACCACATCAACCTGAGCGACAAAGTCCATCACGCGTTGCGTGTTCGTCAGTTCTGATTGCACAAAAAAATCCGCAACCTGGGCAGCCGGACAATTCTCAACCGGATCTAACACGCCAATCCGATACCCCATCCGGCGGCCTTCCATGGCCAGCATGCGACCAAGTTGGCCTCCGCCCAATATCCCGATCGTTCCACCGGGAAGGATGATATTCATGTGAGTTTCTCCAGTGTAGGGGCGTGTCGTCGGTCATAATAGGCCTTGAGCCGTTGGCTGATGTCGTGATCAGATAGTGCAAGAATAGCTGCCGCCTGCAATGCGGCATTGACAGCTCCATCCTCCCCGATCGCATGGGTCGCAACCGGAATGCCCTTTGGCATTTGGGCAATTGATAAGAGCGAATCAAAGCCCTGCAGCGCACGAGACCGCACCGGCACCCCCAGAACAGGAAGAATCGTTTTTGCTGCCGCCATCCCCGGTAAATGTGCCGCCCCGCCTGCACCCGCAATCAGCACGTGAATGCCCCGGCTTTTGGCCGATCCGACATACTCAAAGAGAAAATCCGGCGTGCGATGGGCTGACACAATACGGCATTCATGGGGGACGGCCAATTCCGTGAGGATCAGACTCGCGTGACGCATGGTCTCCCAATCACTGCTGCTTCCCATGATAATCGCCACGAGTGGATTGGAATTGTCAGATTCAGTATTCATCGACTATGTTGCCTCCCAAGAAATATTCTCACTTTAAGAGTATCCACCCGGGAAACATCCGGTTCCTTTAACAGATCTTGAGTCGGCAGTCCAGGGTGATGAATTGTGCAATCTCCTGCTATGAGCCTGAGCATTAAGTCCGGCTCAGGCTCCACCCGTATTTGCCGCAAGGCGCTCTTCTCAGTACGCCTTACTGTCCAAGGCCTCACCATCATAATTCCATAATTTCTGCACCGCCGACAACCACACCTCCTGGCCGAACTGTTCCAGGAACGTGCTCAAATCGGTATCCTGGATATCTTTTGTCGCCATAAACCGGGATCGATACCATTTCATCATCAGCAAATCCTGGCTCACATACCCCCGCCACACTTTTGTCCCCCGGTTGAAAATGAATTCGAATAAGAACATGCCAAACTCCCTGAATTGGGGAATACACTTTTCTTTAATGAAATAGACGCCAACGCCACCTAACTTGGCGTCTTTTTTCTTCTTGGTTTTGATTGCCTCAGTTGTAAAATTGATCGAGGTATCCTTTCTTGGGTGTTATCCAGGTAATTGTTAATCGCGCTATACTTACCTGCATGTTTTTCAAGGATCAAATGCACGCCATGTCACCCAATTGGCAAAAATCGCTTGTGCATATTCGTCCGTTTTGGCTGTTCCACCGACGTCGTATGTTAAGTGTTTCTTCTCACAGAATCGCAAACATCGATTTTTCAATTAGGTTAGCGGCTTGCTCCTCTTTAAGCCATAGCAGCATTTTGATCCCCGAGATCAAGACGGCGGAAGGATTGGCTTTCTTGAGTCCCGCAAATTTGGGCGTCGACTCGTGAACCGCTTCAAAGATCGCACAGTTGTCCTCGAGATTGGCTCCTGGTGCAAACCCCAGCCCACCGACCAGCCCGGCACAGCGGCCGGCCAGAATATACCCATACAGATTGGGCAGTACCAAACAGTCGAACTAAGCAGGATTTCAAATCAATGGCATGCAGCAATTATCGACAATGACATCGCCTGTTTCGATGTCAGGGTATTTCTTGGCCGCCTCTTTGAAAGCATCCATGAAGAGGCCATCGGTCATTGTACGGCGATTTCTAGAGCGGGTATGGCGGCAAAGAACGCATCATCTGCACGGGAGTGACCCGTCGACACTTCGGTAAATTCCTGTCGCCAGGTCTGGGCTTAAAGATTCCAGTGCAACTCCACCAGCCTGAGGCGTGTGGGTTCATCCGTCGCGTTGATTCCGCCTTTAGCCATTCCCTCCTGAAGAAAGGTGAGGTACAGATCAGCCCCTGAGGCCGCATTTAAGTCAGGGTGGTTGGGATCTAATAATAAGAGTCGCGATACTTCCCGAGCCGGTCAGTAAACGAATTCAATCGTTGAGCCTGACGCAGTTCATCTTCAAAGTGTGGCGCAGCCTGGTCCCGGTCCCACCATTTGGGGAAATCGGGAAGAATGCCAGGGGAGCCGGGCTCCGCTAATTGCGGAGCAACCACGAGAGCCTCGTTTACGATCGCCTGATTCACGGCATAGCCATCATTCCGGAGTCCGCTGACCCCGACAAAACGGACAAGGAGTGTTCGGACAGGACCATAGCGTCGGATGATTCCATTGGCGCACCAGGGTTCACGGGGTCGTAAGGCCAAAGGGGCCACCATGGGATCCGGATAGGTCACGAGAAGATGCATCGCGACCACTTGAACCTCGACGGGTTTCTGCCCCGGCACAAGGACCAAGCCACCTGGACGGGAAGGCTGTACGTTTGCCGCAGTCACTTGAGGAAGAACCCCCTGTTGGCTTTGAGGAACAATTGCCGGAGAGATTGCCAATGCCGGAGGTTAATCTTTCCAAAAATCCGCATGTCGATGGCGGACTTCATGAAATCTCCTCCCCACAACGAGAGACCATTCTCTCGAGGATTTGTGCGCCGGAATGTCCGTGGACGATGGTCATCGTTACAACCGATCCCAATATCAAACTGTTTGTTCAGGAAAGCTTCTCGCTACGCTAACCTGTGATTGGGGGATGTTGCCCACACAAGCGCAAAGATGAAGCATGGTCTTCACCAAAGAATGTGATTGAGCATGGGCCGGGAGCAGGTCCGCTCGTTAACGAACCGGCGCCCAGACTTTTGAGGTCGGATGATGGTAGGAAGATCTGAAGATGCCACGGAGTTGGCTGAGACACCAGGTTTATGTGCCGACTGCATTGACGCGAAAATCGAGAACTCGTTTTGCCCGTTTACCAGTCTCCTCAACCATTCGGTCGGAAGGAGAGAAATTTTTTGCAACCGCCATTCTGGTGTATAGAGGCGGCCTCACTTTTCCCCGGCAGTAAATCGCTCACGGCGGCTTACCGCAACATCGGAGACGAACATGGAGCCGGAGTGACGATTAAAGAGTGGGCCCAGGCCGGCAAGAATGGGTTCAACCTTTTCCTCTGGAACCACCGTGAAGATCATGACCTGGCTGCTGGTATCGTTAAACATGAGATGTCCCTCATGAAATCCATGGTGGCCTTTTCCGGAAATATTGCTGATAACGGTATATCCGGTCGCTTTCACTTTGTCTAACAGATCACTGACAAATCTCAGGTGTTCCCCCTCGATAATAATCTTAATTTCCTTCATCGGATGAAGAATTAAACCGCTCATGGCTTGTGTACTCCTTCTTCAAGGTAAATGGGTGCTTGAGAAATGGTTTACTGTGGGTTGTGAGGAATCGCAATCCAGCCCTGTTTTGAAACATATTGATAAAATTCTCCTTCCTCCGGTTCCAGAGCCACAAGATGAACCCAGCGGCCATCAAAAAATCGTCGGAGGATTTCATTCTTTTGGATGAGCAGACTGATTCGATCACGTGGAGCTTCCACAATGTAGAGCGGGCGCATGGCTTCATGATTGGGATCCTCACCATTCATGACGGTCTGCCAAGGGAGCCCAACTCGCAAGTCACTTTGTGCTCCGTACATGACCCCGATCCGGCCGGTCACGTTATGGTACATTTTGCTGCCGCTTCCATAGATGTCGGGGGCTACGGTAGAAAAGTAATGCTCCATGCTGATCCATTGAATCACCACTCCCGGTGCGGTCAGAATGATTTGCAGAAACTTGCCGGTAGGATCATCCTGATAATCATAGGAATGCAAGAACGTCCGACCTTCAAGATTGAGGTCTCTGGTCAGGTAGCGGTGTCCGACAATAAAGGCCGCATTGCGCGATAATCCCCATTCAGGTCGAACTTGGGACCAGTCGAGGCTTCGACTTTTCACTTCACGCGAAGCCTGCTTCACTGTTAGTGGTCCCTGGACATCTGGAAGACACGCACATCGTTCGAGGCTATTCTGTCGGCCGGCTTCTTCTAGATCACGGGTCAACTGTGACAATTGATGACGATGTGTGGAGGGGACATCTTCCAGATCAAAGAGTTGAACGGCATCAGTTGTCGTGTCAACCTGACCGGCAAGGAAGTAACTATCCTGAGGAATCGTGATCCCACGCTCTCGGAGAAGTGCTCGGATCTCAGGCTCGTTGGCCATGGCGGCAAAGGTACGGACATTGGGCATCCCGTGATTTCCCCCGCACGCGCCACAATCGAGACCAGACTCAAAGGGATTATTCTCGGAGGTACTTCCATGGCCACAGAGCAGCACAAATCGGGCAAAACTTTTGGTTAGGCCCATAAGGCGGAGGTTTGTTTCGACAAAACTAACTTGCTCGGTCAGGGTGAACCCTGTTTGGGTGATACGATGCAATCGGGCCGAGGCCCCGCGCGAATCAATGTGATAGTGGCGACGGAGCGTGTCGATGAAAGCTGCTTCTTGAGCGGATGATAGTCCGAGAGCCTGACGGGAGGTATCGGGGAGGGGGCCGTCATTTTCCCCCAACGCATACTGGCGTATGGTTTCAATGAGTTCCTGGGAAACCTGGCTGCCATACAGGCCAAGCTGCTCCCGCAAGGCGCGGCGGATGGTGGGGCGTTGTTCCACCGCTAACATCTCCAGTGCCTCTTCCTGCGTGACTTTATTCACCGTGAGGGTTGTAGCGAGAGGGGGGGCAAAGGCCCGCCGAAGCCGTGAGGCCCATTCTCGATACCGGGTGGCCAGGGTGGTTTTCAGGATGAAAGGGATGAGGTAAAACCATCCCATGGCTTCGACCATGACATAGGGCGTGATCACATTTTCTTTGAGGTCGTACAGCAACTGATGGCCGGTCTGAAGGAACCGTTTACCAGCGAGATGTTTTTCGGCTTCCAGACTTTGATAGGCCCTGGGAACTTCGCGCACCACATGTTTCGGTTTGAGAAGAACCGGACATTGATCGGTCTCATGGTGGCTGCCGAACGCTTGAAATCGGAAGGGAATGGCAAAAAACCCCGCAAAGCCCAAGGTTTCATACCCGCCGATTTCTTCCAAGTGGCGCCGGAACCCTTCTGAACGAACATCGATACACAAGACAGCTTGTGTCAATGGGCGAACCGCAGCCGTTTGGTGCTGATCTGGACCCGTTGCGCCAATTTTTTTGATAATGTTGGGCCTCAGTGTTTCTAAAAGAGCCGTTCGATATCCTGCTTCAAACGCTTGCAACCAATAGGGGCCATGTTGGGTCTCCGGAAAGGCGTCCAGCCAGTTCAGAAGGACTTGCA
>JACDDF010000535.1 GCA_013817135.1 Nitrospirales bacterium | reverse complement strand
ATTCTATAAGGCGCCGACTCTGGCCACCGCCCTTAACCTGATATTTGGTCTCCCCGTGCCTGCCACACCACGGACAGATCTCATTCAATTATTCCTGAAGTATCCGGGACAACCTTTAAATGGCACCAATTGTGGAGATCCTTGCTCAGAACTCCTACGCCTGGATGTCACCGTTCCACCAACCGCCCCTGACAATCAAAAGCGATTGGGAGGTCTTGCCACTCCCCCGGATCCGGCAGGTTTTCCCAATGGTCGGCGTCCTAATGACGATGTCACGGATATCGCCACTCGCGTGGTCGGAGGCCCAGCCTTTATCGACAACCGGGTAGGGGATGGTGTGAATTTTTTAGAAAATGCCCCAGGATCAGGCACTCCCCAAGTGACTGCCAATGGCATTGCCAAAATTTTCCCCTATTTACCCAATCCGCATGATGGTCGGAACCGGCGCCACATCGATTGCGGGGAACCAGACGCCAATCCGTGTAATTAAAAAAACGAGCGGGAGAGGCCACAGCCTCTCCCGCTTCGTCCCAGATATTTCACAGGTGCACCAGACATGGCAGTGGGATGACCAATGAGGACCTTTTCCCGATTAACGGTAAGATTCCGACTGAGTCTGCCCCAAGAGTCTCTGTCTGTTACCGGTCTCCTGGGTTTCTTCATGCTGGTATTCATGTGGAACGCTGAAAGCGTTCAAGCCACACCCTATGTTCCCGATTCCGATTCAGCCATTTTGGAGTCCATCCCCCTATCAGCAGACGCCCGAACCCGCCAGCTCCGCACTTTACGATCAGACCTGTCCCGGGATCCCCAAAATATCGACCTGGCTGTACGTTTGGCTAGGCAATTTATTGAGTTGGGTCGAGCGGAAGCCGATCCACGATATGACGGGTATGCCCAGGCCGCGCTACAGCCTTGGTGGAACAGTTCAAACCCTCCCACTCCTGTCCTGTTACTCCGTGCATTGCTTCGCCAACGGAGTCATCAATTCGACGAAGCGTTGGTGGATCTCACCCACATTCTCCGCATTCAGCCAAACCACGCACAAGCCTGGCTCACACGCGCAGTGATCCACCAGGTGCGTGGCCACTATGAAGAAGCCCAAGACAATTGTTTGCCTCTCCTCCGTCTTACGGACGCCTTAATTTCGACAACGTGTATTGCGAATGTGACCAGTCTGAATGGTCAAGCCAAAAACAGTTACCAAGGCCTCCTGAATATTTTTTCACAGACATCGACCACCGATCCTCAACTGAAACTCTGGGCCTTAGCGGTCCTGGCAGAAATGGCAGCACGCCTGGGAGATACCGTTGCAGCAGAAGCGCACTTTCAACAAGCCATGTCTCTTGGATTACGGGACCTCAATCTTGTAGCGGCGTATAGTGACTGGCTTCTGGATCAAAACCGGCCAGCCGATGCCTTAGCCCTGCTTGGAGATGATCTTCGTTCTGATGGATTACTCTTACGGGCTGCCCTTGCCGCTCAACAACTCAACAGTCCACAGTTACCACAGTATATCGCCAATCTCAGTGCAAGGTTTGCCGACAACCGCCTTCGCGGAGACGCACGACATCTTCGAGAAGAAGCCCGCTTTACTCTGCATCTCTTACACCAACCTCACCAGGCTCTCCAGCTGGCCGAGGACAATTGGAAAATACAACGAGAGCCCTGGGATGCTCGAATTCTCTTAGAAGCAGCCCACGCAGCCGGGAATCACAAGGCGGCTCAGCCGGTCATTGCCTGGCTCAAAACCGTGAAGCTTGAAGATAGGCTCATACACCAATTGATTGCGCAATTCGCATGAGACACTGGCTGATTGGTCTCTTCGTGTTTTCCCTGAATCTCCTGGATACCGGTTCCGCGTATGCCCATAAACCCAGTGATAGCTATCTACGTGTCACGGTTCATGAGCACTCCATTGAAGGCCAGTGGGATATGGCCTTACGTGACCTGGATTACGCCATCGGGTTGGACGGAAATGCGGATGGGGAAATCACGTGGGGAGAAATGCGGTCCCGACATTCAGCCATTGCCAGTTATGCGTTGTCTCGACTCCGGATTAGCAATCAAAATTCTACCTGTTGGAACAACGTCACGGGGCATCTCATTGATCATCATAGCGATGGAGCCTATGCCGTCCTGAAGTTTTCTGCTAACTGCTCCGGCATCCCCAAAACGCTCGCGATTAATTATGGCTTGTTGTTTGATGTCGACCCCCTACACCGGGGATTACTACGAATTGAACACCAAGGACACACCCAAACCGCCATATTCAGCCCGGAACAACCCCATGCGCAATTCGATCTCCTGGGCACAAGCAAGTGGCGCGAATTCCTTCAATTTGTCCACGAAGGGATCTGGCATATTTGGATTGGCTATGATCATATCCTTTTCTTGATTAGCCTCCTTCTTCCATCAGTTCTATTATGGAAGTCAGGACAATGGGAAGGGGCTGAATCCTTCCGTCAGGTCTTGAGCGAGGTGCTCTCCATTATTACGGCGTTTACGTTAGCCCATTCCATCACATTGAGTGTTGCGACGATGGGACTCGTGACACTGCCTTCACGATGGGTGGAGTCCGTCATAGCCGGCTCGGTGGTGCTGGCGGCCCTGCATAATCTTTTCCCCGTTATTCACATTCGCCGTTGGATCGTCGGCTTTGTTTTTGGTTTGATCCATGGCTTTGGTTTT
>JACDDF010000029.1 GCA_013817135.1 Nitrospirales bacterium | reverse complement strand
GTCTCCGGCCTCCAAGCGGGGGGCACGGTGTATCGCGACCGCACCTATACGTTTACGACGGTGCCCACCAGCGTGCAGGGCGCGGCGTATATCCAAACAGCCAATAATGATAAAGCGTCGACGACGGCGGCCTTCCTGCGCTTTACGGTGAATCAACCGGTCTCGGTGTCGGTGGCCTATGATGTGCGGCTCACCCCGAAACCGTCGTGGTTGAACACCTTTACCGATACGGGGAAGAATCTGGTGACCTCGGATACCACGCTCCACCTCTTTGCTCAGAGTTATCCGGCCGGGACGATTACCCTCGGGGGCAATAGCAGCGTGGGGAGCGGCAGCATGTATTCCGTCATTGTTCAGCCAGCCGGCCCCTCTCCCGGTATCATCCCTCCCAGGACCAATGTTTTTTGGCGCAATAGGAGTAGTGGTGAAGTGGCTGTTTGGCGAATGGATGGGCTGACCATTACGTCGGTTGGTTTCCCTGGAAGTACCTCCACCGATTGGCAGATTAGGCAGGTGGGAGATATAAATGGTGATGGTGAAGGAGACATCCTTTGGCAGAACACCGTGAGTGGGATTGTGGGTATTTGGCTTATCAAGGAGGGGAAAATACACTCATCAGGCTTTCTGGGGGGTGTTTCAGCCGAATGGGTAGTTAAGGGAATTGGGGATGTCAATGGTGATGGCCAAGGGGATGTGATCTGGCGCAATCCTGATAGTGGAATGGTGACTGTATGGTTTATGGATGGGCTGTCGATCAACTCAGTCGGATTTCTTGGAGGCACTCCCACAGTGTGGGAAATAGAGCAGGTGGGTGATATCAATGGGGATGGAAAGGCCGACCTGGTTTGGCAGAATCGGACGAATGGCACAGTGGCGGTCTGGTTAATGAATGGGTTGACCATTACGTCGGTGGGATTTCCCGCAAGCACTTCGCTAGATTGGGAAATTCAAATTCTTGGAGATGTCAATGGGGACAGTAAGAGGGATGTGATTTGGCGCAATAAAAAAAGTGGAATGGTGGCGGTGTGGCTAATGAACGGGGCGATGACACCTTTGGCAGGTTTTATAGGAGGCATACCCCTCGACTGGGAAATTAAGCAGGTGAGTGATGCGGATGGAGATGGGAAGGGAGACGTAATTTTGCAAAATCGGACGAATGGCAAGGTTGCGGTGTGGCTAATGAATGGGTTGAAAATCAAATCTGTGGAGTTTCCGGGCAGTACCCCGGTGAACTGGGAAATTCAAAAATAAGATGGGTTGTTAGAGCATCACTGGCCGCCTCAGAATTCAAAGAGTGATTGGTCTGGGTTGCATGCAGGAGGTGAGCGATGAAATATCAGATCCAACGAAAGCTAGGGAGCGGACGCCCCTTCTTCATGGTGTGTGTCGGGGTACTCCTGGGCATCAGTCTGTGTGGAATGCCGGATAGGGCGTTGGCCTCTGATCGGCAGATTCCGCTTTATGTCGATTCCGGACGATTGACGGGCCAGTTGAATCAAGTGCCTCTGCGCACAGTCCTTGGTCAGTTGCAAAAACAATTGGGCCTTGACTACGTGGCACCCGATGCAGAGTTGGAGAAAGTCATTTCGGTTAGGTTACAGAAAGAACCTTTGTCCAGGGCACTCTCGAAGATCCTGGCCCATTGGGACTATGCCTTTACTTTGAATGCGGCCGGAAATATTACCACACTCCATGTGATGACTAAGGTGTCGCCAGAGCTATCCTTAGCGGATAAGATGGCTAAAGCTAAGGGATTGGAATCTCCCGAACAAAATGCCAATTCACTCCAAAAATACGGGTTAGCAGACAAGGGTTCAGATTTGGAACGTGAGAATCAGATGAACCTGAATGTCTTCAGGTCTGACCGGCGAACGAATGGGAAAGGAGGGTCAAGTGGACAGGTCTTTGCCACAAGGAATGTTGCAATGGAAATTCGTCCTCCTGCACCTGGGGCTTCCATGCCAATTTTGCCAGCCAGTAGTCGGGATATGCTAATAACACAGGGAGGTAGTGCTCGATTGATGAAAATCATTCCTTCGGCTGCTTTTCCTCCAATGAATATTCAACCGGTGTCGAAGTATATGCAACAAGAAATGCTCCAGCCCTTGAACCCATAAGATCAAACCCCATGGGTTCCTCACTGTCTTGGTATTTATTAGCAGGCCAAGCCGCTCCAAATTTTCAGGAAAATAGGCAGAACTCATACACAAGAGTCTTTAGCCGTAAGTTGGTTATAATTCAGGGATTCACTCATAATGAATAGAGCCACCTCCCCTATTGCAAACAACCAGTGGCTAAACGCAGAGCCTGCTTTCTCCTCCTGCTAAGTCGACATTCTGGTCTTGAGTATGAGGTCGTCCTGCTCTGGGCTTACTCACTTTTCGCTTTGTCTGGTCGACCCTCCTTGAATGAGAAGTTCCTTTAAAGAAATATTGGAAATTCCGCTTGTAGTGTTCTGGCCACTAGACCTGCTCACGTACTCCTCAGAATTCTCAGCTTGTGCCACCAGACGCAGTCTTGCTGGACTTGCCATTTTGAAGTCTCCATCTTTCTCTTCTGGGTTGAATTTAAAATACGTTCTGCCGATGCCTCTCAAAAGTCATGGGCAAAGATGGTTAGAGGAAAGGAGGGAAATTCTGACTTCTCAGGGAATGATGCTCACGAGCAACATGGCAGAAGTCTGGCCATATTGGGTTTGAGAAGAAGTGGTATTCATTTGCTGGTTGTGTGTGATTTTGAGGCTGAGGGTTTGCTGGCGATGGTTTAGATGCAAGTAGTCACGCACGTCTTTTTTAAATAACAGCGAAACGTCGTAGATTTGAGGATTGGCAGGGGTATTGGAGCGTTGGCTGAGAATATATTGCCCGAGAATGGAAACATCCAGGGAGTCATCTACAGCAAGGTAGGCATACCCAAGTTTAGCCGCAAGGGTATCAGTGTGAAGTGCAGCAAATCGATTCAGGTCCCGCGCGACTTCAACTCCCGGTTTAAGAGTTGAAGTTGGGGAAACTCGAAAATTCGAACCAAGCTTGGCAAAGAAGCGATCGTTTGCCATAGTCCCACGGGAGTTGACTCGCCGAGTAAAACCCCACTGTGGTGTGAGATCTACCGGTTCTAAAAGATTCAGTGTACCGCTCATTTTTGTTCCGATTTCTTCTACCGACCCATTCTCTACAAACTCACTTTGAGACGTTTTATAGTACGAGGACCAATCCCCTTTGCCCGCGCCGTGTAGAAACGAGAGATTTGCCGAAACGGACTCTGTCGTAATGGCATCGGAGAGAGGGCCCTCAGGTCGAGTAAATATGTCTGTCTGCTGCCGGGCATACCCAAGGGATAGACTGGGCAAATTGGGAGGGGCCAAGAGCAAAGAAAATTTTTGCTGGTTAGCGACGGTTTGAGAGCGAGACAGATCTCCCTCCACATTACTAGTAAATCGGCTGAGTTCAATTTGGGGAGTGACGAATGGAAGATTCCATTCCCATGCCAGTTTTCCTCCTACACGATCATTGGGTGTCGTAAATGAACTGTTCCCGGTTTCTTGCCCGGAGTAGCCATACTGAGCCCGGTATTTCATGCTGCCTGTTGTCCCCTTGAGGACGATTTGAGCTCCCATGCGGTTGGCAGATGGTGGCGCGGAGTTGTCGGTTTCCAATGGATCCCGATACACCATCTGGACTCCAGCGGTCAGGGCTTCATGAAAAAGAGAAATGTCATTTGACGCCTCATACAAACTGCTACCACCTTGTTTCATCAGGGAAGGCATGTCTCGAGCGCCCTGAAGGTTGAAAGGTTCACGTTTTTGGGTAAAGTTGAAACGAGTGAGAGAATATTCACCCGTGGATTCATTACAGGGAGTGCTTTGAGAGAAAAAAGGGGAAGAACGTCCTAATGAGGAGGAGGTCGAAAACCCACATGCATCGGAATGTGAGCCCGTTCGCAGGCCTAGGCGATCAACCAGCGGGATCGAATCCGCAGAAAAGGCTGAGTCACTCACGAATGGGAGAAGCAAACTTGCAATAACCAACCAGAGAACAGTCCGCACCATCACCTGCCCCCTTATTAATGATTTTTTCTCCTATTCCTTATCGGTAAGCAACCCAGATGCCGTAGTGAAAAATGGGCAGAATTTTCCTCACTAATTGTTGATTCTTTTCAGAAGAAAAAGAAAAGAGTTGAACTCATTACTAATATTCCCGACTGTAGCAATCTCAGGAGCCGGAGAAATTTTGCTATGTGGGGAAAAATTGAGTGAATCTGCGGGATTCCAGACACAGGTTCCCCGTGTTTTTATAATCACAGAGGAATTGTGGTGAAACAGGAATTAAAGTGCTGGCAGACACCGGACCCATCCCAAAATCAGTGAATCCGGTGCCTAATTCGCGATTGCAAATCTTGAAATAATCGGATAACAGTATCCAAAAGTCACAAAGGATGCTCAATACGATACAAATGACGACTATGGCCATTCACTAAGAATCAGGTCACGTAACGGAATTGAGTTTCTTGAGACTAAGCAGTAAGCCTATCTTCATGGGAATGAAGATATATTTTAAATAAGAGGCCCAGAGTTCTTGAACGAACCGGTGGTAATCTGGAGGTATTGATGAAGCGGATACTATTTCTTTTAATCAGCCTAGGATTGGTGGCACTGTTGATAGGGGGAATGACAGTCATGCCTCAAGGAAATCTTGCAGCCGAAAAGAGTCAATATGCCAAGGCTACATTTGCAGGAGGTTGCTTCTGGTGCATGGAAGAGGTGTATGAAAAAGTTGATGGCGTGATTTCCGTTGTCTCAGGGTATACGGGAGGACAGCTGTCCAATCCAACCTATGAGCAAGTTTCGGCCGGAGGAACCGGTCATACTGAATCCATTGAAGTGACCTACGATCCCACCGAGGTCACGTATCAACATTTGTTGGAGGTGTTTTGGCATAATGTTGATCCTACGACCCCGAATGCCCAGTTCTGTGATCATGGCAACCAATATCGAACCGCGATCTTCTACCATGACGAAAAGCAAAAAATGTTAATCGACGAATCCAAAAAGGCGGTGGAGAGTTCCAAAGCATTTGCGCAACCAATCGTGACCGAGATCGTTCCGGTATCGGTCTTCTTCTCTGCCGAAGACTCTCATCAGGATTTTTATAAAAAAAATCCGGTCCGCTACAAATTTTATAAATGGAATTGCGGTCGTTCTCAGCGTTTGGAAGAGTTATGGGGAAAGTCATAATCGGCCTATAGGTCCTTGCAACACACCCCTTTCCGGACTTTGCTTTATGGTCTTGGGTTCAAGAGGAGGCTAGGCTTCTTCTTGAATCACGGTACCTTTCCCAATAGTACCGCCGAAACTCCTTGAGATGCCCCCCCTCCTCACCATTTTGACCTAAAATCACTGTTTAGTCATTTCCCTCTATGGGATAATGGGGAAGAGGTACAGGGAATGGAAATGTCATTCTCTCGTTGGGCTTTAAGATCGCGGTTCTTCCAACCTCGTCACTGACAAAAAAACGATTCATGACCGACATCTTCAGTTGTGGTCTGATATATTCCCTCACTGGATGAAGTTTTGATTGAATTGTTCCTGCCTTAACACCGCCTGTATGAAAGACTCATTCAGTATTCCAGAATCGAAAAAATGATTCTCTCTACACTGACCGGCCGTGTGATGTATGTGTGTAAGTGGGTGGCAGTGGTGCCCTCTTTGTCTCTTTTGGGTTGCCAGGTGACAGAGGTGCAACCAACACTTAAGAATGAATGTGGGATTCTTCGTTCCAACGTTGATTGGTCAAGTCGGATTAAGGTGTTGAATTTCTTAAGCTTGGCCTTTTCCCAGAAATGTGATGCCGGAGTCATTGAGTACACGGAACAAGCCCAATCTGATTTTCGCGATAAGGCTTTTTCTTTCTCTCGGGAAATGGCCGGAGTTTTTCTATCAGATGGGGTGCTCACGGAGTATGTGTTGGAATCATATGAGCGTGCATATTTAAGCGTTTTGCTCGCTGCGAGTTATCGGAGGACGGGACATGTCGAGGATGCCAAAGTGGAACTGCGGCGGTTGGACCATGAACTGTTCGCGCCGTTGTATAATTTTGGCGAAGACCCCGTCAATCTTGTGCTTTCCGCCGTGCTATGGGAAGTCCTTGGTGAACCAGGAGATGCCAGAACCGATTGGTTCAGGCTGGCGGAGCACACCAGTTCTTTTCTTCTGCATGTATCTCCTGCTCTTCAAGCGTTTGCCCACGAACAGGTGATCCGGCTTGATGAGGGTGGCCGTCCTACTCCCCAGTGGCAGGTCTATGGGGTTGGTCGCTTTCCTGAGGTCGATTGGGATTTCAAATTGTTTGGCGCCCCCAACGGATACTTTGTGATCCATCCCAACCCACCCTTTCAGGAGTCGTGTGTTTCTGAAACGGGCCTTCGTCTTTCAACGGAAAGTTGGTTTGCCAAAATCAAACACAGGCATGATCATGCATACCATCCCCTCTTGAACATTCAGAGTTGGATCCGGTTACCAATCGGGGTGGTATATGGATTGGTGCCTTTTTCGCTTGGGGCCGGGATGGCTGTCGGTGGATGCGCGGGGGCAGCGTCCCTTGGAGGAAGAGGTAGTGGAGATTTGTGCCTCTTGTCCAACCTGGGTGGCACGCAGTTAATGCAAATTGCTCCAACTGTGTTTCAGAATACCGTACGTCCGGATTTACGCCATTGGGAGCTGCTTCCTGAAGCCATTGTTGTAACTCAGGAATCCGATGTGGAGTCTGAGCCCTGTGATTCTCACCAGGCTCGATTGCACCTTTTGGTGACTCGCTCCCCTGCCCCTCCTTTCAGTCATTAGAAATGGGAATTTTTTCAGAACCATTTTATTTCGACGAGATTACCTTTTCCGGGTTAGTGATCCATGACAGTCCGAATAGAATGGATTAGCGCGATAACTATTTAATGGATAATGAGGCTTATGGGAATTTTGAGAGCCAATTGCCCACAAAGGCATCGCCTCCAAATGAAACGCTCTCTAATGATTTTATCCGATTGGATACAATGTGTATCGAAAAAGAGAATATGTGAATTGAATGAATAGAAAAGGATAGGCAGACAGGTCGACAAAGAAGCTTGCGAGTTGAATATTCCCTAGGTTTTTTCTTCACCCCCTGTGTATGTCATACTACATTATTATGGGAATAGGTCTTGCTTTAGGAAAGGAATACCTTATGACATACGTACCATTGGAAGATGCTCGACTGTTTCCTTTTAGGCGAACCGGGTTAATTGGGTCTCTTAGCCTTGGCCTGACTTTGTTGGTAATGGGGGTCATGATGATGGGGGCCAGCAAGGGATGTGCAGAGGCCAAGCCTCCGGAAACCCTAGCTCCTACTCCACAAAGTATTTCGGTTTACGCTCTTTCGCGTGGGAAAGGCGTACCTGATCAGGCCAGGGAGGTGCTAGCCCACTCTCGCACCCTTCTTAAGTCTGCCCAGGAACGTGGAGAGGTCCGGCGGATGGTTGAGCAACGTATTGGAATAGAAGGGGAGACCCGTCTATGTGCGGAATTTTCTGATGTGGAATCGGTTCATTCAATGATTGAGCAGATTCAGCAACTAGGTCAGGGAGTGGATTTGATCAATGTAAAAGTCGAGCCGTGTTCCCCATGACCAAATTCTATAACCCACGAATCTGTTTTGCGGAATACGCCATCTATTGGCTTCCATGGTTCTCGCGTTGATCAGCAGGGAGGCTCAGCATTACTTTCAAAGGAGTTGAATTATGAAAAGTTATCGATTCTTTCTGAATCGGGTATTGATGGTGGCAGGAATGGTCATCGGCTTTGCTGCCTGTTCCCAAATCCACACAACTCCACTACCAGCTGTTGACAGTGGGCCCAAAAAATTCCCCGGACCAGGGCAAGCAAATTTTGTCGGATAACGCAACACAGAAACGAAACGAGTGGAAAAACAAAACCTTTGATGAATTTAAAGTGCAAACGTATAAAGAACCATTTGAAGGTGGGAAATATATTGTGAATGGTGATACCCCGATTCTCAATCAAAAACTCCTACAGGAATTTTTTGAAACCCGTATAAAGGAATCAACCAACTCTCGCGGAGGGGTTCGAACGAAATTAACCGTTCATCAAGTCAATGGTCAGGACGCAGTTTGGAATTCGGTAGAAAAGCAGCAGCTGACTTACTGTGTCAGTAAAACATTTGGTGCGAATTATGAAAAAATGAAATCCGACATGGAGGCGGCCGGAAATGCATGGGAGGGGGTGGCTGCGGTTAATTTTATTTATGTGGGAGGAGAGGATGACTCCTGCACGGCGTCCAACCCGAATGTGGTTTTTGATGTGCGCCCCGTCAACGTGAATGGCCAATACCTGGCTCGAGCCTTTTTCCCGAATGAACAGCGGTCCTCACGAAATGTTTTGGTGGATAACAGTTCTTTTCAATTGGATCCAAATGGCAAGCTGTCGCTACGAGGTATATTGCGGCATGAATTAGGTCATACGATTGGATTCCGGCATGAACATACTCGCCCGGATTCGGGTGCGTGTTTCGAAGATAATAATTGGCGGCCGTTAACCAGTTACGATGCCTTCTCGGTTATGCATTATCCCCAATGTAACGGCAAAGGGGATTGGGCCCTGACCCTGACCAACATCGACAATAATGGGGCAGCGTGTTTGTATGGCCCTGCGCAGGGATTCACTATTGATACCTCGATTTGTCAGGGACCAGAGGAACCGCCGGGACCCATAGCCTGCGGACCCAAAACGGAAACTGTTGTCGGACAAAGTGTGGCCAAGAATGCCGAGCAAACCTATGGCCCCTTTGTGGTGGTTCCGGGGACTTTAGTGGAAGTGGTTATGCATGGGGAAGCTAATCCCGGTGATCCAGATCTCTATGTTCGGTTCAACCAGGATCCGACAACGACTGCCTATGATTGCCGTCCCTATCTCTCGGGTGCGGAAGAAAAATGCGTCCTGGATGTGCCAACCAATGGGACTGCGGTCCATGTTAAAGTGCGGGGATATTCAGCCGCGCATTTCAATCTTACCGTGACTCATACTCCTACTCATTAATAGCTCACCAAATTTGATTCCAGGGCAGAGAGGCTTTTGTCTCCCTGCCCTGATCCTGTTGAAAATCAAGAGTGAATACAGGCTTCTGGAAAATTGATGAAGAAATGAACTGTGTTAGGGGTGAGACTGAGCACAGCGGAAACCGATGTTCGCAGAACGTTCTTCTGGAAAGGCCCCTCCTCGAGTCGCTGCACGTAACATGACGGGCCGACTTTTCCATTATCCGCCGCGGACAACCTTATAACGCCCCGTTTTTGGACCAGGCGGATTCTTTTCTGGCATGATGGGGTAATAATCTGGTCCCAGCCAATCATTAACCCATTCCGCGATATTGCCAGCCAAATGCAATACTTTATAGATGCTTTGGCCATCCTCGAAGCTATCCACCGTTGCAACCAGAGGAATTTCATGGACGTGGTATTGCCCGAATACGGCTAAGTCCGCTGTCGGGTCCATCTCACCCCAGGGAAAGATGCGGGCAGATTCCCCTCTTGCCGCTTTCTCCCATTCAGCTTCCGACGGCAGTCTCTTGTTATGATGTTCACAAAATGCATTGGCTTCCTCCCATGTGATGTAGAGGGCCGGCCATGAAGCGAGTGCCTGATCCGGGATGAAATGCACACTAATGAGGTGCCAAATGAGTCCCCGTAATTCCTGAGAGACTGGCCTGTTGGTTGTGAGCAGAAATGCCAAGTATTCGCCTAAGTTGACTTCATAGCGATCCATGGAAAATCCATCTACCCAAATGTGACGCTGAGGAAATTCTGTGTCGTCATAATGCATTTCAAGGCTATGCCGAATATCGTCTCGACGATTGGTTCCCATCAAAAACATCCCTTCTGGAATGGGAACTTGTGGCGAGGATTTGGCCAAGTTGGCGATATGTGCAATATGCGCATCAACTTCGTCGGGAGGTGGGTGAGTCTCTCCGGTTGCCAAACAGGAAAGTCCAAAAACTAGCCCTATGGCAAGGAAGGCAGTCAAAAAACGATAATGGGAGAGTCGAACTGCTGTGAACGGCAGGAAGAATATGTGGAGCATGTTTCTTGTCGTTTCCAAGAACTGAATGGAAGCCAGTCTACGTGAAGGGCACTTTGGGAGCAAGCCGACAATAGCTGGGAACGTAATATGATGATAAAGTTGGGGGGATGATAAGATTCGGAAATCACCGGTTAGCGGGATTAGCTCAATCAGGGATCCGGGCTATGACCACAGCGCATTCGTGTGAAAGGAAGCAACGTAGTGCACCGCAGGTGTGATACGGGCGTGCTAGAAATTGCGATGCGAGTGGCCAAGACACCCACCGATACAGGAATCAATACCCAAGGCATTTTTACGGCTTGGCAATATTGCGGAAGTTGTCGGCCTCAAGGCTCGCGACAATCAATGAAATCAATTCTTAACAAACGGACATTACTGTGAGTGCGGGTATTAATGGTGGGTTCAAATGTGTCTGCATGACCCTTTTTAAATCCTGATGATGAGGTCATTGTATTTGAGCTGTATTACGGCGATCATCTGAGTACATAATCAGACATTAGCGATTGCGCCGCGTGTGATTTTCCTTCTAGGTCCCGAGTGAGAGTTGCACCTTTCATGAGGTAATCCAAGAAGCGTTGACTGATCGAACCAGGGCATTAGTCGTCAATAATCCCGGCAATCCATCAGGCAAAGGTTGAACCGGGTAAGATTTGGAAAGTCTTGTGGTCTTCGCCAGATAGTAGGACTTGCTGATTTTCACGGACGAGATCTTAGCGAGGATGCCTGTGGGAGCGGTAAAAAAAATGGTTCATCAGACTTTTCCATGGGTCACGTGAACCGGATATAGGTTAAGGCCGCCGCAATGGAAATAGACGGCGATCTTGCAATGGTCACGATTTCTGAATCCACAAGCACGTTTTTGTATCGTGGCAATCTTGGCATTCAACCCTTCCGCCACGGCATTGGTGATGCGATGTTTGAAATAGGTCACCACCTTCGGCCAATGCCGTGCAATCAACTTGGCCGCCTCGATCATGGCCAGCAGGCGGCTATGTGTCGCCCAGTG
>JACDDF010000534.1 GCA_013817135.1 Nitrospirales bacterium | reverse complement strand
GTTCGCACAGCCCAGGTGTTGCCTCCCGGATCGTAGACCTCGACGGCAGCGCTATTGGCCTTCCGGTCGTAGCCGCCGATGGCATACAGTTTCCCGTCGTGCGCGGTCACCGACAAGGCCCCGCGAGGAGTCGGCATGGGTGTGCGCTCGGCCCAGGTGTCCATGGCTGGATCGTAGGCATACACTGTGGCAACGGGCTGCCAGATGCTGAGCCCCGCCTGCTTGTAACCGCCAATGACATACAGCTTGCCGCCTGCCACCCCGATACCCAGATGGTGTAGGCCGATCGGTATGGGCGCTTTTGCCGTCCATCGGTCTGTGGCAGGATCGTATTCCTGGAGGGACGGAGTGATCCCAAGATTGATGAAATTACCGAAGCCGGGCTGCTCAAATCCGCCCACGACGTAAATCTTATCCTTCAAGGTCGCGGCTGCCACCTCAGTCCGCTTCGTCGGTGCAGGGGTTGCCGTCTGCCAGACGCCATGGTCCGCCTCGGGCTGCACCGATTGCGCAGATACCGGGAGCACGATGAGGCAGATTGCCGTCAGGAACAGCACGAGGATGGCTGTAGACATCACCATGGAAACGTTTCTTCGGATAGCCGATATCATCAAGTAGCGCATGGCCTGAATTATACCCAATCGAGGAATGGAAAATCTTCGGTATGTGTGATGACCGTCCAAGGGGAAAATATGAACCGGTTCTACTCCCCTTAAAGTTCTACCCCATTCTGTTGGGAGGGCTCTCTTCCCACATTGTCATCCTGAGCGGCAGCGAAGGATCTGTGCCCGGGCCTCAAAACATCAACTTCCTCACCTCTATCTTCAGCTTCACGCCCCATTCACCGATAAATACCATAAACACCACAATCCGAGATCCCAGTCTCACAGTGAAAGCCAACACCTATGGACCAAGCCACCAGAGCACGCATTGAACACAATATCTTCCCCCACGCGCATCAAGCCTGTGAACCATGGGAAACATTTCCGTGGCACGTAGGCCGGGGAGGAGCCACTGATACGCATGTGGCTCATTCATCCCAAGCACTGGCCATTGATGTCTTCGGCACCATCAAAACCTCATCCGATCGTGATGTGATTCTTGATGCGTTGGCAACAAACCTCGGGGTTCCGACCGGCAGTCCCTGGACCATCACGATGGAATGGGTCGCGCGCCCATCATTGCTCAATGAACCTCGTCCGACCCAAGTGGATGTCTATGCAGAAAGTTCCAATTCCGTGCTACTGTTTGAATGTAAATTTACCGAGCTGGATGGGGGTGCGTGTTCACAAACGGTAAGGAGCAATGGCTCCATCCCGTGCAATGGAAACTATGCGCAGCAAGGCAATCTGGAAAACGGCATGACCAGTCGTTGCGTCTTAAGCGGAAAAGGCATTCAGTATTGGGACATCATTCCGAAGGTCTTTCACCTCGATGCCGAAACAGATTACCAGCCCTGCCCATTCGCGGGTCCGGCCTACCAATGGATGCGCAATCTTGTGGTGGCCTATAAGCTGGCGCGGCAGAAAAACAAGCAACCGGCGGTGGTCATCGTCTATTCGGACAGTGCGGATCTGCCCATGGCCAAAAAGGTTACAGCACAGGAATGGGTAGAATTCACCCGGACAGTCAGACAGGACCAAGTATCGTTACACGTGCGTTCGTATCAAGAGATTCTCGCGCTTGCGCAGGAGACAGCCAGAGGCGACAGTGGTGAGGACACCTTATGGACGGAGTTAAACCAATGGGTCAACAGAAAAATGTCACATATCAATGGAACCCGGGGAAAAGCCAAGGGAAAAAGCCGCTCCCAACCCAACACGGTGTCAATGAAAAGATGATGACCAGACCCGCCATTTCAGCTGGATCAATATACTCCCCGAACGCTGTCTGACTCCTTGCGGTTATACTTACCTGATGTAGAACCCGCCCGGTTCCGGAATTCGTGAATGGCTGTTTTGGATGTTTCCTTCAGTGCCACCTTCAGGTTCTTCATCCGCCCTTCCGCACCAGGGTAATGACGCCACCCTTTTCCACAACCCGCCAACGCTGCTGAGGACAGAGGTGAAGCTTCTCGCGCACGTCATAAATAACAATTTTGAATCCCTTTAGGGTATATTCCCCGCCGCTTGCGGCGTAAACTACTCGCGTGAGCGAGTAGTTTCAGAGGCAAATATGTCAAGCAACAAGGGGATGCGTATCAAAGCTTATACACAAATCACCAGTTTGCACTCTTCTAATACCCCGTCCGCTTGCGGCGGGGATCCTTTATTTTCGCTGAAAGCATTTTTGTGGCCATGTCAAAGGCCCCTTAACCGTTCATGGTTGAGCACGCTATCCGTATACGATTTGCCAGGCAAGCGGGGAGTGGGGCTATTCGCCCGGGAGGATAGGGAAGCCTTAAAAATCAGAATTTGATGTGCTGCCAAAGAAGAACTCCGGTACGAGGTTTGAATTGATCCGGCCGCATCCGCTTGGTCAGAAATCTGTAGTCGTCATTCCCGACATTCGCAATTGAGCATCCATCTTCTCCTGCTCCGTAATCCCTGCATACTTTTGGCAAGACTCTCGCCCCGCATTGTCATATATGGACTCCCCCTGTTTTGCAAGCGGGATTCACCACGATGAGGAGCGGGTCTGCGGTCATATATCCGGCTTCGTGATGGAACCTTTTTTGTTCCGAGCCTTGATGGTTGTCGCGCG
>JACDDF010000533.1 GCA_013817135.1 Nitrospirales bacterium | reverse complement strand
TCCAATAACCGCTTGACCTCTTTCAACGCCTCATCGGTCATGGCAACCGTTGAATTGCTTTCCGTGGTTTTTGTTTCCATCACCATTTCTCCCTACAACAAATCGTGAACATTTCCCTAAACTAGGATGAGGTAGTGGCTGCTTCCGGCTTGAGCTTTTTCTCCCCCGCTTTTTTCTGGTAATCCCCCAAGGCCGCTTTAATGGCGTCTTCCGCCAACACGGAACAATGGATTTTGACGGGTGGAAGGTTCAATTCATGAACAATATCCGTATTCTTAATTTTTTGAGCATCTTCCAAGGTTTTCCCTTTGAGCCACTCGGTCGCCAAACTGGAACTGGCAATGGCCGACCCACAGCCAAACGTCTTGAATTTGGCATCCACAATGGTGTCGTTTTCGACTTTAATTTGGAGTTTCATCACATCTCCGCATTCCGGGGCTCCTACAACGCCTGTTCCGACATCATCTGCATCTTTTTGAAAACTTCCCACATTGCGGGGATTGTTGTAATGATCAATGACTTTTTCACTATAGGCCATGGACTACCCTCCCTTTGTTGTATGGTATGACATTGTGTTTTGTAAAACTATTCTGAATATATCTTCAATTATATCAATTAATGAGCTGCCCATTGAACGCTTTTCAAATCCACCCCTTCCTTGGCCATCTCATAGAGCGGGGACATCTCTCGAAGGTGCGTCACAGCCTTGATCATTCGATCAATGGTGTATTCCACCTCCTCATCGGTATTAAACCGACCAAGCCCAAAGCGGATCGATGAGTGAGCCAAATCCGATCCCACTCCTAAGGCACGCAACACATAAGACGGCTCAAGCGTAGCCGAAGTACAAGCCGAACCGGAAGACAGCGCAATTTCTTTGACCCCCATGAGCAATGCCTCTCCTTCAACGTACGCAAAACTAATATTGAGATTATTCGGCAACCGTTCCGTCGGGTGCCCGTTCAAATAGACCTCATCCATTCTATTCATAATGCCTTCTTGAAGGCGATCACGCATCTTGGCCATACGAACAGACTCCGTAGACATCTCCTGCTCGCATAGTTCGCAGGCTTTTCCAAACCCGACAATGAGGGGCACAGGCAAGGTTCCCGATCGCATACCCCGCTCATGACCCCCGCCATACATCATCGCCTCCAACCTCACTCTTGGCGCCTTACGTCTGACATATAAGGCCCCCACGCCCTTGGGACCATAAATCTTATGGGCGGTAAAGGACATCAGATCAATTCCCATTTCCTGAACATTCACAGGAATTTTTCCCACCCCTTGCGTTGCATCACAGTGGAAGAGGACGCCTTTTTCTTTAGCAACTTTTCCGATTGCCGCCACCGGATTGATCGTACCGATCTCATTGTTGGCCATCATAATCGAAATTAAAATCGTCTGGTCGGTAATGGCATTGCGTACGTCATCAGGGCTCACCATGCCTGCTTTATCAACAGGGAGGAAGGTGACCTTGATACCCTTTTTTTCCAGATATTTCGCCGTATCAATCACCGCCCGGTGTTCCGTCGAACCTGTAATGATATGATTCCCTTTTTCCCGATACATTTCGACCACGCCCTGTAAGGCCAGATTATCCGATTCCGTGGCCCCACTGGTAAAAATAAGTTCTTTGGCATCGGCGTGAATGAGATGCGCAATCTGCTTTCTGGCCACTTCCACCGCCTCTTCGGCTTCCCAACCGAAACTGTGATTTCGGCTGGCAGCATTCCCAAATTTCTCGGTGAAGTAGGGGAGCATCGTTTCAAGCACCCGAGGATCGCAGGGGGTCGTTGAATGATTATCCAAATATATAGGCAACTTCATAATTGAACTCCTTTTGTTTTACGAGATTCCACAATGATTAAGGGGGGCTCGGCCATCATATCTTCAATAGACATGCTACTGAGTAAATGAAAAATGCTTTCTTGTACGCGCAACAGAGGTGTCCGGATATTGCAACGCTCTATTTGTTCACAGGAGGCATGTTCATCTTTTTCATGGTAACAATCGGCAATCCCCAGTGGCCCTTCAATCGCTTCCAGCACCTGGGCAATGGAAATCTCCCGTGGCTCACGGGCCAAAAGATAGCCTCCCTTGGGTCCATTTTGGCTTTCCACCATGTCATATTTGGCCAAGGTCTGAAGCACTTTGGCTAACAGCTCCAATGGAATATGATGCTCCTCGGCTATTTCCTTTGTGTTGACGACCCTATTAGGATTAAAAGGACTGGTTTCCCCAGATCGGACCATGGCCATATATTGGAGAGCCATAAGGGCATAATCTGCTTTTTTCGAAAGCTTCAGCATAATTAAATAGTAATATCCAAAAATTTCAGTTAGTCATAATCCCGACTTATATGATCGGGTTTAATGTATCATTGACCTCCTGGCCAGTCAAGACTAAAATGGTCGGAGATTCAATTAGTCGGACTTATGAAGTCTAAAATGAATCAAATATGAAATTTTAGCCAGAATATATTTTTAACTCATTGTTTTATAAGGAGAATTAAATGGGAGGCAGTAATCCATATATAGAGAAAAGTGAAACAGCAATCGCTAAAAAACCATTCAAACTAACCTTTATCACACCAGAAAAGCCTATTGAAATTGAGGTTGATCCAGAGAAATTCCCGTATGGGGAGACAGGACTGCCCGGGAGCATCCTGGATATCGCGTTGGGAAATGGCATTGATGTGGAAC
>JACDDF010000532.1 GCA_013817135.1 Nitrospirales bacterium | reverse complement strand
GGGTACGGGTTCTTGGCTTCGGGAGTTCATTAAATGGGGCGCACGTCCTCAAAACATCAATGGAATTGACCTCCTGTCCGACCGAGTGGATATTGCCAGGCAGCTTTGTCCGGCAGCCATGCGAATAGAATGCGGGAGTGCGGCCACGCTCAAATTCCCAGATGCTAGCTTTAACCTCATTCTTCAGTCTACCGTCTTTTCTTCGATACTTGACGCCGCTACGAGACAACAGATAGCGAGGGAGATGTTGCGCGTCATTAAAGCAGATGGTGCTATTTTCTGGTATGACTTCCATATGAACAATCCAAGAAATCCTGATGTTCAGGGGGTAAATAAGCGTGAAATTTTTCGGCTTTTCCCCAATTGTCGAATCGACCTTCGAGGAATAACGCTGGCTCCCCCTCTAGCGCGGTTCCTGGCCCCCTCTTCCTTGCTGACTTGTTATTTTCTAGAACGACTTAAAATATTTAATTCCCATTATCTTGGAGTTATTCGCAAGTGAATAGACGTTGCCGTGGTGCGTAAGAATTTGGTGTAATTCGCATGCATCAACCCATGGCGACCAAGCAAGCAGTGCAAGGTCCATACATTCTCGTTTTTTGAACACTTTCATAATTTTATGCAATGACCCCGGTAGGATAGGATGAAGCCATTTTTACCCTTTCATGTTCCTGATATCGGTGAGGAAGAAATTCAGTCGGTGGTCGAGACTCTCCGTTCAGGGTGGTTGACCACAGGTTCGAAGACCAAGCAGTTCGAGGCCGAGTTTGCGCAGCGAGTAGAGGCTCGACATGCTGTGGCCCTGAATTCCTGCACGGCTGCTTTGCATCTTGCCCTCGAAGCCGTTGGCGTGACCCAAGGCGACGAAGTCATTGTGCCCACCATGACCTTTGCCGCCACGGCAGAGGTGGTGCATTACTTTAAAGCGAAACCGGTGTTGGTGGACTGCCAGGCTGATACCTTGAATATTGATGTGGACCAGCTTGAAAAAGCGATCTCACCGAAAACTAAGGCGATCATACCTGTTCATTATGCCGGTCAGCCTTGTGAAATGGATCGTATCCTGGAGATTGCCAGAGTTCATCAACTGAAGGTTATTGAGGATGCTGCTCATGCGCTTCCGGCCCGTTATCGGGGAAGGATGGTTGGGACGTTGGGCGATATTACATGCTTTTCTTTTTATTCAACCAAGACGATCACGACTGGTGAAGGAGGGATGGCGACGACTGAGAATGCCGAGTGGGCAGAGCGCATGCGTATTTTAAGCCTGCACGGTATCTCGCGGGATGCTGTGAATCGCTATACCCCTGAGGGCACCTGGTATTACGAGATTTGCTATCCGGGGTATAAGTATAATCTGACGGATATCGCGGCAGCCCTAGGAATCCCCCAGTTACATAAATGTGACCGCTTTGGAACGATCCGGAAGCGGTACGCCACGCTTTATAATGAAGGTTTTGAGGAGATTCCAGAAATTACGGTTCCCTATGTGGCCGGCGATGTTGAGCATGCCTGGCACCTCTACGTCATTCAGTTGGACCTGGAACGGTTGCGGATTGGACGAAACGAAATGATCGATCTCATGAAGAAACAAGGCATAGGAACCAGCGTACATTTTATCCCCTTGCATCTTCACCCCTATTATAGGGATAATTACGGGTATCTCCCCAAAGATTTCCCTGTGGCGAGTTCCGTATTTGAACGAATTATTTCTCTCCCCATTTATCCTAAAATGACAGAAGATGATGTCCAATATGTCATTGAGGTGGTCGCAACGCTTATCAAATCGCACAGGCGATAAGTAATCGAGGCATTGAGACTCAGATTCTTGAAGCTTTCTAGTGGATACATAGTATGTTCCCCCCTCCTTGTGGTGGTAGCTCTCCTTTCCCATCTCATTGGAAAATGATAGAGATCAAAATTTATATTCCATCGAAGTGGTTGCAATGTTCATTCAGGAGTACCGGTGATGACTAAGCGTGTTGTTGACACTCTTGGTGCGTTTTTTGGCTTAGTGGTGTGTATGCCACTTTTTGTCGTGCTCGCCTTCCTTATCAAAGTGAATTCCCGAGGGCCTGTGTTGTTCCGTCAGGTGCGCGTGGGACGAGGGTTTCGGCCATTTTGTCTGTATAAATTTCGCACGATGGAGCAGGACGCCTCCGCAAAGGGAGGGGAGCTGACCATTGGCGAAGATCCTCGTGTGACCAGCCTAGGACGGTATTTGCGCCAGTTGAAGCTTGACGAGCTTCCGCAGTTGTTCAATGTTTTGATAGGGGATATGAGTCTGGTGGGCCCACGTCCGGAGGTGGCCTATTATGTTGAAAAATTTAAAGAGGACTATCACGATGTCTTGACGGTCCGGCCTGGTTTGACGGATCTGGCATCTCTGAAGTACATCGATGAACAGGGTGTGCTTGGAAAGGTCGACAAACCCGAAGATGAGTATACGAATACGATCCTGCCTGAAAAAATCCGATTAGCAAAATTGTATATCGAGCATGCCTCTTTAGCTTTTGACCTCGCCGTCATTGCCCAGACGCTATTGCAACTTCTGGGCTTGCGGAGTGTCATTTTGAAGGTTACCGATCATGACAATCACGATGAGGTGGCTTTTCTTGAGAGTTCGGTGGTTTTCCAGCTTATCATCAAATATCGGCGACCCATTATCATTACGTTAGATCTAGCCTTGATTGTCTTGGCCTATTATTTGGCTTT
>JACDDF010000028.1 GCA_013817135.1 Nitrospirales bacterium | reverse complement strand
TGCTTTAGGCGACCAAGCCAAATCGATCCTCACTCGTTCGAAGGGCTTCTAGCGCCCGCCTTCGTTGAAGAGCCAAGAGGGTAATGGCCCAAATACCGCCGATACAAAAGGCTCTGTTGATGATTGGAAACCGGAATGGCCAACTCAATGATGAAGGTGCCCCACCCAAGGTGAAAAATGTGAGGGCAAACCCTATGATCGTGAGGGCGGTGCATCCAATGGCCACAACGAAGACCATCCTTCGTGGCAACCGTTGTGTCGCAAAGAACACCACCCCTGTGTACAACATTTCTTCCGCAAATCCTCGTGGGAGCAGAAGATCACAGGTGAAAACCCCGCCAGCCAGGATAGTGGTTAAGAAAAAATCTTTGGGGTTGTATAATTGGCTTGAATACATAAGGAGAGAAACCCGTTCTCCTCATTCCTTGAAGATTTCAGCAAATGCGTGAGTGGGAATCTACCTGGTTCGTGGCCGATCGATGGCACTACAGCAGCCGCACCAGGCGCAAATGATTTCGTAGAGCTGAACGATTCCCCATAACGTTGCGGGAATGACGATCACAAAGAGGGTGACGACTGCAAACAAACGCCAAAGGGGATGTTTGGTTTTTTGTGGAAGGTTTTGGGACATAAAATGTAAAAGAAAACTATAGTAGGCCGCGTTTTTCAAGATATTCTCGATTGATCAGTGGGGCGGGCTTTGCCGGAAGCACCCCGCTTGTTTGCAACAAGCGTTCAACGTATTTTCCAATCAAGTCGGACTCTAAATTGACAGTATCCCCTATTTGCTTGAGGCCCATGGTGGTGACTTTGGCTGTATGCGGAATAATGGCTACGGCAATAGAACGCTCTGACACGGCATTGATCGTTAAACTAATTCCATCCACGGTAATTGAGCCTTTTCCCACGCAATAGCGGATAATTTCCTCTGGCGCTTCAATGGTAAGTTGAATCGAATTCCCATCTTGTTGTCGAGCACGCAAGAGACCAATTCCATCGACATGGCCTGTGACCAGATGCCCCCCCATTCGGGCATTGAGTTTCATGGCACGCTCCAAATTGACCGGTGTCCCGACGGAAATGGTTCCTAACGTTGTGCAATTCAATGTTTCGGTCGACACATCCACCGAAAAGCCCAGGTCACCCACCTGACTTGCCGTTAAGCAGGCACCGGCCACACTAATACTATCACCCAGTTTGAGATCTTCTAAAATCAGAGAAGCCAAAATGGAAAATTTTGCACCCGCCAAACCTTTATTAATTGACTGAATCGCACCCATTTCCTCAATTATTCCGCTAAACATGTCCCACCAATTTGGTTATTGGATATCGCTGTCTTTATCTAAGAGAACTTTTTTCACTACCACAACAAAGACCACGACCAAGACCACGACACCGAGGGCCGCCACAATCGCGATGATGACATCACCGGTTCCCATTTCTTCATTCATGGTGTTCGACTCCTTTGCCTGCCCTTCAGTAAAAGGCCCACTATAGCACAACCGGGTTTTTGATCCCTATCATCCTGACACCAAAATATGTCGCCGTCAGTAATAAGAGGACCCCAATACAGAAAAACCCGCCGGCATAGCCTAGGGCATGAATGAGAATTCCTGCCAGGAGCGGTCCTCCGGCATGCCCGATATCCATAATCGTCCCCCGTAATCCCATCCCTGCTCCCAAATCTTTTCCTTCGGAATAATCAGCAACCAGGGCCGTGGTCGATGACGTCACCACCGCCTCTCCAAATCCAAACGTTCCGGCGATCACCAATAAGAGAATATACTCTTGAATGTGCGGAATAAACATAACCATGAGTCCGCACAGGCACAGCCCTCCAAAAATCAGTGGTTGCCTGGCCCCACGATCAGATATCCGTCCCATGACGGGTTTAGCGATAAATGAAGTGAACGCCTGCACTCCAAACAAGACTCCAATTTCGGCGGCGTTCAATCCGATGACCAAGCCATATAGGGGCAAAAACGCCATCAACGTACCGTTGCCCATCATCTTCGCAGCTTCCACAATACTGGTGATGAGAATGGGTGGAATCTGACAGACTCGATGGAACCCTTCCCGCATCTCCTTCCATACGGTCGCAACAGAATGTTGGTGAACCCGCGAGGGTGTCGGAGTCTGAGGGATCAACCAGAAGAAGACCAAGGCAAACAATCCAAATACTCCGGCTAAAAAAAACGTGGGTGAGAATCCATATTGATACACGACAGCACCGCCAATCATCGGACCCAGCAGTCCACCACCTTGGGTGGCCGAGGTATACCAACCAAAGGCTTCGCCTCGCCGTGTCGCAAAGAGCTCTGCCACCATCGCTAAGGCCAGCGGCGTAAACATCGCCGTGGCTAACCCGTGGAACAACCGGAGGATCCCTAATGTCCAGAGATCCGAGATGAACGGATAAAGAAAGGGCGGAAACGCAAAGGCCAGTACTCCTCCAAACATCAGCCGTTTTCGATTGACCTGGTCCGAGAGCAATCCCATCGGAAGCTTGAGGATCACACCGGTCACTGTCGAGACAGCCACCAATAGGCCGACAAGAAAAGGGCCCGCACCAAGACTTTCCACAAACAAAGCCAAGGCCGGTCGACGCACCATGTCATAACTGACAAAGCTACAAAAGCCGACGAGACAAAGAAAGATAAATGTCTTTGAATCTTTCATATGAGAGAGCCCACAAATTCGTGAGCCGGTGGAAGAAACCCGTCATTGAGGGAAGGAAACGAAGGTTGAAAAAATCAAACCTTACACGCCATGATCTTTGAGGAATTTATAGACCGACAGGTGGTCAGCTCGATTGCCTCAGAAAGCCTTAGGGTTTCAATGGCGACACGAACGTCAGCTCAAGGGTCTCTTGCCGGCCGGAAATGAGCGTCACCTTGGCTTCCTGATACCCCAACACCGGGTGCCAGGCCCCGACCGTATGCGTGCCTTCTGGAACATCCGTCAAACGGAACACCCCATCGTCATCGGATACGGTCACATACGGATTGGCTGCCAGCAGCAGCCAACCTTGCATGAACCGGTGTTGATCACATTCCAGCTTGATAATACTGCTACCCCGTGTCTTGAGTGGAACAGTGGCCTCCCCTCCTTCTCCCAGATCGGGGAAATGAAAAAGTGGCAGGCGTCCCTTGTCCAACATCTCCCATCCGCGAAGCTGGTGAACAATCGGATCACGCATGGCTATCCGGAGGGTTTGTTCGTCCATGGCACCGATGACTCGTGGCGCAAATTGACAACGGTCCACCGTCACGACCGGTCCTTCTTTCGGTACGGGTTTACCACGCTCCACCTCTTGAAGAAAAACGACCACATCCGCCAATTGTTGTTTGGAAGACACCCGGACTTCTGAGATACCAATGACACCATTTTTGTCCGCAATGGTCTGACAGAATTCTGGATTGCTTCCCATGGTGACTTTATGGGTCTTGGGCGATGGAACAATTCCAGAAAATTTCATCACACCGGAGATTGTCCCTCCACCAGCAACCACCCCTCCCTGGTAGGCATTCACCGTCGGTTCGCCCAACAGGGCACACAACACCAAACCCGCCATGACCAACGAGAGGAAGGTATATTTTCTTTCCTGTCCTTTGACCCGATAACCATCCATTACACAAATCTCCTCACCTATTAATTTTGTCCTTAAGAGGGCGCACGGACTTCCGACTCACATGGAACGGGTTAGCTGGGGAATAACATCAACGTATGGTTCGAGAGAACGAGGAATATTAAATCCCTGGGAGAGTCTCACCTTCAACTACTCGCCCATCAGGATTGGCCCTACTGAATTCAAGTGCACTTGGTCATTTTTTTCCACAGCTTGTTACACCAAAAAACAACCTCACAAGGTATTTAGCCAAGAATACTCCTTCGTAGTTCCAGCACCCTTAGGTCAAAATGTCATATCCACTCACCCGACGCAATATGGCCTTTTGATTATTTTGCAAGGAAACTATCGTTCTTTCACCTGTACCTCTTGAGGTACTTTCTCACAGGAAAATCATCTTGCCGTTTTATATGTCAGGCTGGCAAGAGCAAAGAACACTCTATCTAAAGAACAGAGGAGAGTTGTTCTGTGGATTTTTGCTGATACTCTGAATGCTTGCGCCAGGGGACAACTCCCAATTAAAAAAACCGTTTAGGTGGGTGTGGGAAGTCCTTCGAAAATAAAGAGGGAGGAGAAAGCCTTGATTGTCCGAGAGCCGGGTGTCCCTTGCGAAATCTCCGGGCTTAGGATCCCATGAAATCAAGTGCCAACATCTTATGAATACTCGGAATGAGCAGAATTAGGAAGGAGAGACTGCCGATAAGGCATCCTGTTCGGACTGGCACACTGAGATAAGTTCATTAATTTGGAGATTTTGAAGCAATTCCCCGACATATCCTTGTGGTTGAATCCAGGTTATGCGGCGACGTAATTCTTTGAATTGATAGGAGCACAACACCAGAAGACCTAACCCAGCGCTATCCACAAATGTTAAGCCCTTGAGGTTGAGAATCAGATGCTCCTCTTCCGTATGGCAACATTGATTAATAATGGCTTTGACATGCCATCGGGAATGCATGTCTAACCGGCCATGAAAGTCCACGACGGTGGCGCCTCGAATTCCGCGTATAATGACTTCAATGGCCATAATCTTACGAAACCTTATCGGTCCAATAGGCCAGACCTTAACTACGGTTGTTTCCTGCTTTTCAGCTTCCGCAATCCATGGTGACCCCACAGAGCACGGTTCGTTTTCTTTTAATCGACCTGTATCATATTAGTGTTTTCACCCACCGACTCCTGCTACAATTTCACCATACATGCCACCAGCCATTCATCCCGTTGACCTCATAGAAATTCTCCGCCAGCACCGGTTGACTCCGGCGATTGTCTTTTTGACGTCTCGCCGGGCCTGCGATGAGGCCATCGATACCTTCGCCCACAGTTCCGCCAGGATGTCCACTCAACGCTCAGAGGCCATCCGGGAATTTCTGGAGAAATTCACCAAAGATTTCCCGAGTATTACGCATCACCCCCTCATTCCTGTTGTGGAAGAATTTGGAGTAGCGGCTCATCATGCAGGGCATCTCCCGTCCTGGAAAATTGCGATTGAAGAACTCATGCGCCAGGGTATGTTAGATGCCGTGTTTGCCACAACGACCTTGGCAGCCGGGGTCGACTTCCCGGCACGTACCGTCGTCATTACCCAATCCAGCGTCCGCAAATCGCAGGATTTCACGGATTTGACGAACAGCGAAATTCAACAATTGGCCGGTCGCGGAGGCCGCCGAGGCAAAGATTTGGTGGGAGTCGTGGTCATTACCCCCTCTCCGTACATTGACTTGCATATCCTTGGAAAAGGACTCACAGGCTATCCGGAACCGATTGACAGTCAGTTTGTGGTCTCCTACCCCATGGTGCTTAATCTGCTAAAGGCCCATTCGCTGGATCAGATTGAGGGACTACTCGCCAAAAGCTTTGCGCAATTTCAGCTGAATCAACGATCCAGTATCCATCAAGATCATTTGGATCAGATAAAAGAGCAATTGATACCCTACGGACCCAGGGAATGTGCCGATTGGATCACCCAATGGAAAGGCTTTGATCTGGCCCGCAGACGCAAAGCTCACCGACATCCCATCGTGACCAACGACACGCCATTCTTGACCGCCTGTCTGCCGTTTCTGAGTCCAGGTCGCCTCATCGGACTGCCGAAAGGTCAGGCGATTATTCTCCGTCAGTATCGAAGCCGTGGAACCTTTGCACCAATGTTATCCGTGATTCGGGCAAAAGGCACCTTGGGTGAGTGTCCCGCTCATTCAGTCACTCAGGTTTACGACCGGCTGTTTGAGTTTCAGCCCTCTCGCACTATTCCCTGGTGTCAGCCACAGGTTCTCTCTCAACTCAAGAAAGAGCTCTCCCAGTTGCCCGCGCGTCTGCCGACAGTCCCCATTTTGCCGGAAACCCAGGAAACAGACGATCCGCTCCTTGCAGAAATGTTAACCGAGGAATTTCCCTGTCCCACCTGCCCGTCCCACTCGGCATGTAAGAAAGACTTTCCCCTGGCGTCAAAACTTCGCCAGAAATCCCAGCAATTGACCAAAACGATTCAAGCGCTCCGTGACGGATTGTGGCACCGATTTCAACAAAAAGCCGATGTGCTCCACAAATTCGGATATATCACGGCCTCCTCGCAACTCACCGCTGACGGGGAATGGGCTAGACTCATTCGTATTAATCATTCTTTACTCATCACAGAACTCATCCGTATGGAGGCCTTCTCAGGCATTGCTCCAGGATTGTTGGCAGGCATCATGGCGAGTATTTCCCATGATGATGATCGCCCGGGATCCTACATGCGACTCCCATCCGGACTGGCTACCATGTTGACGCAGGTGCGGGCGGTGGCTGATTCCTTGAGCCCTTATGAACCTCCGCCCTTGTTACGCTCAGATGTCGCCGCACTCGTGGAAAGCTGGATCGGGAATCCTCAACTCACCTGGGCGTCACTGGTTCGCTCTACATCCATGGCCGAAGGGGACGTGTATCGCCTATTAGCCAGGACCTTGGAATTTCTCTCTCAAATATATGGACTCAAGTTCACACATCCGGGCTTGGCCGATACCGCACACTCCGCGATGGTGACCATGCGACGGGAAGTCCTGCAGGAGCTTCCATAGCTACAGATGGGAACATAACGCCATGCATATTGATGATCTCAAACATGAACTCCAAAGTTTACCGGTGAAATATTTGCATCACATGGCAAGAGGCCGCATCCATCGACATTTTCGCCTCGGGAAACATCGGCTCGTTGAATTAATGCTGGCTTTCCCTCCCGACCAGATTCTGGCCATCGAAACCGAACTGCAACAAATTTTGACCACTCGCCAGGAACGCCTGGCCGCACAAGAAGCCCGCGCCGCCGCCCGTCCTCAAAAGCCCGCTTCGCCCTTTCAAGCAAAAAATCCGCAAATGAAGGGAAAGCCCAGCTTCGGCCCTACCCAGCCATCGATTACGCTTCAGCAAATTTTGGAAGGGATTGGGGTTCCTGAGCCTCAGCCCTTTGTTCCGGATCCATGGCAAACCGAAGCGGTAGAGCATCTGGCGCATTCCGATGTCATTGTCAGCGCTCCGACGGGAAGTGGAAAAACCTATGTCGCCATTCAAGCGATCAAACAGGCCATGGCACTCAACCAAACCGTGATTTACACCTCGCCCCTGAAAGCGCTGTCGAATACAAAATTTATGGAATTCACCCAACTCTTTGGACCGGATCAAGTCGGGATATTAACCGGAGACCGGCGGGACAACGCCCAAGCACCGCTACTGGTGATGACCACCGAAATTTTGAGAAATTTATTCTATGATGCCGCGAGTGGGGAGATTGATTTACGATTGCATACTCTGGGGTTGGTCATTCTGGATGAATCGCAGTACCTGGCGGATCCAGAACGGGGGGTGGTGTGGGAGGAAACCATTATCCTGTGTCCCTCACAAGCACGACTCCTCCTTCTCTCTGCCTCTATCGGGAATCCTCAGGATTTGGCCGAATGGCTGCAAGCCATCAGGCCTATTCCCTGCCATCTTATCCGCCATGCCACACGATCCGTTCCTCTTCGAGGGCTGTATCTCCATCCCACAGGGCAACTCGTTCCCTTATTAAAAAACCAGGATATTCTCCAAGGCAAAGGCTATACATTTCATCCAGACACCAGACAGCTGTTCGCCGAATACGAAACTAAACCATTTCGTTAATTCATGGGAAAAATTATATTACCTGTAATCTCATGTGTGACATTAAATTTTTATGTACAAGCGACTGTGTTGAAATAACCACATGATGTGGTAATAAATATACGCCATTACACTTATTCCATTGCCTTTATTGGTAATTTTAAGGGGAAAACTCACATCACTAACTATTATTTTTGAGCATGAATTTTGCGTTAAATATACATAATTCAAAAGTATTTTTTTAAACTACGCTTTCTAGGGTTAAATATGAAGAGCAGATTCCTTGTTTCAACACGTATCAAGTATATCCTCGTAAGTTTACTTTCGATCACATTTATTGGCTGCCAGAGTCTTCAGCCAAAATCATCAGGAGAACTGGCCATGGCGGATCAGGAATTCCTTGGAATTTGGCACGCCTATAATCACTGCGTAGATGGTTCTGACATCCAACTCATGCAGGCCAATCTTTCCTTGTTAGCCTCTGCACCTAAACCGATCTCACTGGATGATTCCCCTATTCCCGTCCCTAACTTTTTGAAAAAATTATCTACAGTGAGAGGTTCTCGTTTGGCTGTCGATCCACGTGCCATGACTGTTTCATGCTCAATCCACCTTGCTGAAGTAGCCCGATTGTCATCAGACTGGCCAACGGCACTACGCACCTTTCAGGAAATCATAAAAGATTACCCAGAACCTCAATATGCTTTCTACGTCAGCAAGGCCAATCAGGCGTTAGAACAACTGACCACCGCCCGGCCCGTCTCAATGTCTACACAGGAAGTCCTGGTACACTAACACTCCTTCCCTCCTGGTTCCCTCACTCAAGTCTTCTTTGGCTTCGGTCGTCCGCTTAAAGATCCTCTGTTTAAACATTTTTACAGCACAATACTGGCATTACCCGGCTGTGATCCTGATGAAAAGAAAACAAGAAGAAGCTAGAGGAGTTGCTTACTTTTTGGTTTATTGGGCTGGCAAACATCACATTGGCACATGCTGCGCAGTGCGGTATAAGAATACAGTCCGGTATCATGTCCGTCACTCCATTTAAATCGAAAGGCATAGCGCCCAACCGGCTCCATATCCTGCAATAAAATAAGAAGGGGGATAGAGTCTGGCTTGAGCCGCAACTCGCCGGTCCATTCGTCCGTGCAAGCCGCACAGGGGCAATGTTGTCGCAAATACCGAACCGGATAGATGCCCTTATGCCCATCACTCCACGTAATGGCCAACACCCCGTTTTCCAGCCACTCCATATCTGTTGGTTCAAGTGATGCTTGAGAAGTCATACCCGATTATCCTTATGAATGGGCATCCTAGGTCACCCATTGTTCAAATGTTGGGAGAGCTTTTCCGACAACTGCTTGGAAATAGGCTTGAATGGCCTCTTCCACCTCAATCCTGACCGTTCCGATCGCTTTCAATCGAGACAGACTAGCCATAGGTAGGCGTCGAGCCTGTTCAATAAACGCCAAGCTCCCTTTAGAGATAGATAATAATCGCCCTACCCCCTGTTGACCACAACCATTACATACCATCCCTCCTGATCGAGGGGAAAACCACTGAGGTATCTTGGAGGAGGCAATATTTCCGCATTCAGTACAATGATCAATTTGTGGCCGAAAACCCGTATAGCTCAGCACATGAATTTGAAATAATAATGTGGTGAGTGCCAGGTCCCTGTCAGGAAGCAAGTTTTCCAGGCCATATACCAGTGCTGAATACATCTCTGGATTGGGATCACGATCCGCCGTAATCATCTCCACCATACGTACCATCTTGGCGGCTGCGGCCATCACACCCAAATCTTCTCGTATGGATTTAAAGCTTTTGACAAGATCTATTTGACTAATTTGTCCCAAAGCGTCAGGAGTTTTCTGGAACAGGGTGACATCAACAATCCCAAAAGGCTCAAGAACCCCGCCAAATCGTGATTTCATCCGGCGAGCTCCACGAGCGGCGCCTCGGATTTTTCCAAGATCAGAGGAATACAGGGTGACAATTCTGTCAGCATCACCCCAGCGTTGGCTTCGAATAATGACCGCGCGGGTTCTTAGGAGCGGCATGAGAACTCCACGAGGACTCTAGGCACGTCAGACTTGAGTACCAATATGTTTAACACCCATGTTCATCCATATCCCAATTCGCTCAACACCTGCACATTATCGCGCCACCCCTCCTGCACTTTCACCCACATTCGCAAATAAATCTTCATACCGAACAGTCGTTCCATATCTATCCGCGCACTTTGGCCAATCTCTTTGAGGCGCAAACCTTTTTTCCCGATAACAATCCCTTTTTGACTAGTTTTTTCCACGAGGATAACGGCCCGAATGCTCGTCAGGCCTGGTTCTTCCTGGAATTCCTCAATCAATACACCCACAGCATACGGCAATTCATCGTACGTCTGTTCTAGAACTTTTTCACGAATGAGCTCCGCAGCCATATGGCGCATAGGCTGATTGGTCAAAAAATCATCGTCATACATCAATTCCGGACATGAGGGCAGACACGCAAAGGTTAATTCAACTAATTGGGGCAGATTTACCCCGGTCTTAGCGGAAATGGGGATAATTTCACTCCAGGGAAACCACGTGCGGTATTGATCAATGAGAGGGAGCAGCCTGGATTTGGCGACAGCATCGGTTTTATTTAATAATAAAAATACTCCCTGAAATGGTCGCTCCTGATGGGCCGTGGTCACCTGCTCCATGACCTGGCGGTCTCCAGGACCTGGCAAAACCTGACTGTCCACAATCATATAGACCACATCGGATTGTGTCAGAGTGCCTAACGCCGATTGCACCATCTGTGTATTCAGTCGATGGTGAGGCGTATGGAGGCCTGGCGTATCGATGAGAATGAGCTGGCCTTCTGGATAATGCCCAACCCCTAAAATAAGATTTCTGGTTGTTTGGGGTTTATCAGAGACGATGGCGATCTTTTCGCGAACCAATGCATTGAGCAAAGTCGATTTGCCGACATTGGGTCGGCCTAGAATGGCTAATTGACCTGATTTCATCGAAAAGCTTTCAGATATGGGAAAAACGAAAAAACATCAATGGATGAGTATGAAGGGTTGAGGGGGTATGGCGCAAGAAGTCTCGCCGCTAAGGTCTGGCCGTAAAGGAGGAAGGGACAGGCTCCACAAATTGATACACCACCTCTCCCTGCCGAACCATGCCCAAACGATTACGGGCCAACTCTTCCAGACGTTGAGGATCCCGCTGAATACGGGTGAGATCTTCTTCGATCAAGGCATTGTTATCCTGTAATTGCTTGATTTGTTCGGTCAAATGCTCACGCGTTTCTCGCATATGAAAGTATAAGGGCAATCCATCAGCATTTAAAAACATGGTCCCCGCCAGCACACTCATCATTAAAAAAGCCCCAACCATTGGAAGGCGATCTAACAGATCACCCCCAAACCCAGTGGACGTCCGTTTTTTATTATTGGGACGCATACTTGAAAATCATGCTTATACTGGAAGAACGGCTTTCCCGCGATATAAGGCAGATGAGCCTAATGTCTCCTCAATTCTGAGTAGCTGGTTATATTTGGCCAGACGATCAG
>JACDDF010000531.1 GCA_013817135.1 Nitrospirales bacterium | reverse complement strand
GGACTCTAGTGGAGTTCTGAAATGTTGTGAAACGTGAATGCCGTTATAGCTTTGATTCCAATTTTCAGACATGGGATGAACACCGGATGATTCAGTTTTCCCCTAACCATGTTGTCATCTTGAGCCCATGGCGAAAGATCTGTGCCCAGGGTGACGATGCTATGGCTCAGCCAGATCCTTCGTTTCTCTCAGGATGACAATGTCTCCCTGAACGCCTGCCTTGCATTGGTCGTTTAATATTCATTAGATAATGGCTGACTGGTGCCACCCAAGCTTTGACATGTTTACCCCTCTTTAATTTGATACGTCTCGTGACACGCCAGGCATCTGGTCGTGATAGCCGACAGGCGTTGAAGGATGTCCTGTGATGTCGTGCCGGCGTTGATCGCATCCGCCAATTCGTCAAAATCCCGATGCACGGACATGCCGAGCGGTTTCATCGGAAGAGGAAGTTTGAGCATGAGCGTCGGATTGTCATCCACGGCCATTTTCATTCCTGCTGAGCGGGCGGCCGCTGCAGCCTGAGCATGTCCTCGGGTCTGATCCGTATCACTCACGCCTGTTACGACTCCATGCACAGCCCGTAAGAGTTGCCGCATTTCCGTCAGAATAAAGTCGCGTTCTGCTGGAGCCAGAAGCACGGCCGTTCGGCCATCGGCGGAAGGGGTGGTCTCGCCTTTGACAAACAACCAGCCCAGCACGCCAGCGCTGACAATCCAGAGCACGAGAGTAATCCGGCAAAGATTTTTTGAGAAGGATGGTGAAGATGACAACTGGAGTCTCCTTATTTTTTCAATAACCTGTTGATCCTGATTCTGTGGACATCTGTCTTGCTGCTTTCGCGAGTAAATTTCCTTCGCCAATCGAGTGGGGCATTTTTCTACATGACCCATGATTTGGACTGTACCTCTTTTCCCCAATCTTCCGGCTCATGGTTCTGGGCCTGCTCAAGATTGCTGAGGTTTTGCTAGTTGAATCTAACATTTCCAGCTCTCACGAAATAAGGCATATCTCTTGCCAAATACATCAAGAGTGAGTGGTAACGACATAAACCTATTCAGGTGAATTGATGAGGAGCCAATGATCCAAATCCGTATTCATGGCAGAGGAGGGCAAGGCGTGGTGACCGCGGCCGAGCTCCTTGCGTTAGCGGCATTCCGGGATGGGAAGGAAGCGCAAGCCTTTCCCAGTTTTGGATCTGAACGGACCGGTGCCCCGGTCACGGCATTCTGCCGGATCGATTCTCAACCGATTCGTAGTCGGGAGCCGGTCTATCATCCGGATGTCTTACTCATCCAGGACTCCACCCTACTGCATCAGGTGGATGTCTTTGCCGGATTGGCTGTGTCAGCCTTCGTGCTCATTAATTCCACACGACATCTGGACGCGCTTCATCTTACTGACTTTGTCACCCAACATCCCGGAGTGCAGATGCATACGCTCCCGGCATCCGATCTGGCCACGAAGCATCTGGGGCGACCGTTTGCCAATATCGGCATGGTGGCCGGCTATGCGGCCCTTACGGGGGAAGTCAGCCAAGCCTCCGTGAAGCAGGCGATCACAGGGAAGTTTCCTGGAAAGATTGGAGAATTGAATGCGGCGGTGGCGGCAGAGGTATATGCCTATGTTACGGCAAATCTGGCCAAGGTCTAATTCAATCGAGGAATCAACAGAATACCATGAGACAACACATTGAAGGATCTCAAGCCGTGGCCCACGCTGTCGCCCTCTGTCGGCCTGAAGTGATGGCACGTTATCCGATTTCTCCCCAAACCCATATTGTCGAAACCCTTTCACGCAAGGTCAAAGCCGGAGAAGTCGGCAATTGCCAATTCCTGAATGTCGAATCAGAGTTTGGCGCGTTAAGCGTGCTGATCGGCGCCTCGGCGATGGGGGCGCGAACCTATACCGCGACGACGAGCCAGGGGCTATTATTCATGGCGGAAGCGGTCTATAACGCGGCGGGCCTTGGGCTCCCCATTGTCATGACGATTGCCAATCGCGCTATCGGTGCCCCGATCAATATCTGGAACGATCATTCGGACAGCATGTCCATGCGGGATGCCGGCTGGATTCAATTGTTTGCGGAAGATAATCAAGAAGCCGTCGATCTTCACATTCAAGCCTTTCGCCTGGCTGAGGAACTCAGTTGCCCGGTGATGGTCTGCATGGATGGCTATATTCTCACCCATGCCTATGAGGTTGTGGATCTTCCTACGCAAGAGCAGGTGGATGCATACCTGCCCGCGTTTGAACCGGTTCAAGTGTTAGATCCACAGGACCCTGTGTCCATTGGTGCGATGGTCGGACCGGAAGCCTTTGCCGAGGTTCGGTACCTCGCGCATTACAAGCATCTGCGAGCGTTAGAGGCGATCCCACGACTCTCTCAGACTTTTCAGGATATCTTTCAGCGTCGGTCTGGTGGGCTGTTGAAGGCCTATCACACGGATGAGGCTGACACCATTCTGCTGGCACTGGGATCGGTGAACGGTACGATAAAAGACGCGGTGGATGATTTGCGGAAAGAAGGATGGCCGGTCGGGTCAATTGCGCTCTGTGCATTTCGTCCCTTTCCTTCCCATGCTCTCCGTCACGTCGTCAAAGATGCCAAGCGGATTATTGTGATTGAAAAGGACCTGGCGGTCGGAAAGGGTGGCATCGTGTCCAGCGATGTAAAAATGGCCCTTCAGGGGTCACCCATCATCGTGGATACGGTGATTGCCGGACTTGGAGGT
>JACDDF010000530.1 GCA_013817135.1 Nitrospirales bacterium | reverse complement strand
GTTTGCCAGCCTTGCCGGGAACTGGACGACCAAAACCAAGTCCTGGCTGGAACCAGACAAGCCCCCGATGGAATCCACCGGCACCGCGGAAATGAAGATGTTGCTGGACGGGCGTTTTCTCAAGCAGAAATTCACAGGAGAAATGATGGGCCAACCTTACTCCGGGATTGGAATCGACGCCTACGACAATCTTCGAAAAAAATACGTCACGGCCTGGATCGATACGATGGGCACGGGGATATTCATGATGGAAGGCACGGCAAGCACCGATGGCAAGACCATTACGATGCAAGGTCAGCACGAGGAACCGGGAGGAGGCCACATGACGCATCGAGCGGTCTGGACGATTGTCGACGACAATATACAAACATTTGTCATGTACGGTGCCCACCACGACGGCAAGGAAATGAAGATGATGGAGATCACATACACCAGGAAGCCGTAACCGTAGGAAAACAGAGTTAGGGGCGGATGAACCTCCTAATCTTCGACCTCACGGGAGGCTTTGCAGGAAAAGCAGATTCAAAAGGTTATCTCTAATAACTTTGAAACCGATTTCAAATGGAAAACAAAATGGTAGATATCATTCACAGAGTTGGCATTAAAGCGCCTGTTTCAAAAGTGTACGCCGCGTTATCAACGGTCGAGGGTGTTGCGGCCTGGTGGACAAAGGAAACGACTGGAGTTTCCGAATCCGGTGGAAATATCGAAGTTCGCTTCCTCTCTCCGGGCGGAAAGGAAATAGGCCGCATGAACATGGAGGTGATGGAGCTGGATCCTAATAAGAAAGTGCATTGGCGCTTCAGATCCGGGCCAGCAGAATGGGTTGGAACTGACGTGATTTTTACCCTCTCCCAAGACGGTGATTACACAATAGTTCTCTTCGTTCACAAGAACTGGCGTGAGGCGAATGAATTCACTTCCCATTGCAGTATGAAGTGGGCGACGTTCATGTTAAGTCTCAAAGACCTCGTTGAAACAGGGAAAGGTAAACCCTCGCCCAATGACATTAAAATCGATAATTGGAATTAAACGTCTAAACATTAGATTCACACTATTATTAGGGCAATAAGGCCTTAGTTTTGATTAGGTTATAAATTTGCATTTTGAAAATATAGCGGGAAAATTAAAAAAGGCAAAACTTACGAAATTCGACATGAAACAGGCTTGAAAGCATCCCCAGAAAAAGCATACCAGCTCATTTTGGAGGGATATCAATGAAATACATGCTATTGATTTATGGGACCGATCAGGCGTGGGACGAGGCTGGACGGGAAAAGTGTTATGAGGAATCCACACAGCTTGCGCATCGGCTCAAGGCAACTGGAAAATATCTCGCCACCGCCCCGCTTCATCCGGTCACGACGGCGACCAGTATACGTGTCCGCGAGGGTAAACGGCGCATAACCGACGGTCCGTTCGCGGAGACGCGCGAACAACTGGGCGGTTATTTCCTCATCGAAGCCAAGGATCTCGATGAAGCCATCGGCATCGCCATACAGATTCCAGGGGCACGGGTGGGAACGGTCGAAATCCGGCCTGTCCTCGAGATCGGGGGTCTACCGACGGATTAGTCTCCCAAGAAAAGGAAAAGAACATGTCGATTTCGCCTGGACAGTGGGGCTGGCTGAAAGACAAATTTTGGATATCATGGCAAATCGTTCCTACCGATGTGGGCAAGATGATGCAAGATAAAGATCCTGAGAAAGCAAATCTGGTCATGGAATCCATACTTCAAATGGACAAGATTGACATCAACCGCCTCCAGCAAGCCTATGCGCAACCCTAAGGCACCAGGATGCTCTCGCGATGGTCACCACAATCAATTCGGGGACAACATGCAGACCGGCACCCTTGCGAAATGAACGTTACAGGAATGGACACATTCAAGTCGTGCCGGTTTCAGATTGAACAGGTCTCATTGGTGAAAAATGTTACTCGATGACTAGCATAATCTTCAGAAAGGAGTGATCTATGAGTGGGGTACGAGTGTTGGTTGGAACACGAAAGGGTGCGTTCGTACTGACTTCGGACGGTAAGCGTAAACAGTGGGATGTGAGCGAGCCAAACTTTGGCGGCTGGGAGTTGTTTCACGTCAAAGGATCCCCCTCCGATCCGAACCGGTTATATGCATCGCAGTCCAGCAGCTGGTTCGGGCAGATCATTCAACGTTCGGATGATGGCGGCAGAACCTGGTTTCAACCGGGGACGCCACCCGGTGAACCGACGACCACTCCAGACGGCACACCCAAGGGAGAGAGCAACAAATTTGTCTACGACAGCTCACCTGAAACGGGGAAACCCCTCACCACCCATCAGTGGTACGACGGCTCCCAACGTCCCTGGGAGTTTAAGCGCGTGTGGCACCTCGAACCGTCACTGACAGATCCGGATACCGTGTACGCCGGAGTGGAAGATGCTGCCTTGTTTCGCTCGACCAACGGCGGTCAATCGTGGCAAGAGGTTCCTGGCCTTCGCGAGGCCAAAGGTCACCTTTGGCAACCGGGTGCCGGTGGGATGTGCCTGCATACCATCCTCCTTGATCCAAGTGATCCCCAACGGATCTTTGTCGCCATTTCGGCGGCAGGCACTTTTCGTACCGATGACGGCGGCAAGACGTGGCGTCCGGTCAACCGCGGACTAAAATCCCAGTATGAGCTTCCTGACCCGAATGCCGAGGTCGGCCATTGCGTGCACTGTATCGCCAAGCACCCGTCGCGCCCTAATGTGCTGTTC
>JACDDF010000529.1 GCA_013817135.1 Nitrospirales bacterium | reverse complement strand
AGTGATTTTCTCAATGCTGAATGAGTTTTTGAGACCGGGCAAATATTTCTTCAGACAATTTTCCTCTTATATCTCAACATATTGATAGCCAACTCCAAAAATTCCCATTATTTTCCATACATTAATCGGCAATGACTATCCATGCACAAACATATTAAGTTCCCGTTCCCATCCAATGGACGATTCAGGCCCATGTCCGGGAATCACGAGCGTGCTGTCTTTGAGGGTGTATAAGCGTTCGCGAATAGATCGCTCAATTATCTGACCATCTCCACCCCAAAGGTCGGTTCGGCCAATTCCGCCTCGAAACAATGTGTCCCCTGAAAACACCAAACCTTGGCTTTCAAAGAAAAAACATATCGAGCCGGGAGTGTGCCCAGGAGTATGAATCACAGTCCCTGTATACGGACCGACCCGCACCTCTGATTCATCTTCAATCAAACGGTCAGGCGGAGGGGCAGCCACATAGGGAATATTGAACATTCGGCATTGAACTTCCAGCATATCCCAAAGATCCTGATCTTGAGGATGCAAACACAGAGGAGCCCCGGTCGCTTGCTTAATATGACCGGAAGCTAGGAAATGGTCAAAATGGGCATGCGTATGCAAAATGGCAGTGACCGTGAATCCCATGGCATCAATTTCCCCGAGTATGCGCTCAGGGTTTCCCCCTGGGTCCACCACAATGGCCTGTTTAGTTTCATTGTCACCGATAATCGAACAATTACATGAAAGTGGAGGGACGGGGAAAGTTATTCGAATGAGCTGATTCATCGCAATCTCCTTACATGACGCTGTCAAGGCAGTGGATTCAACTTGAATGAACCCATACTCTATTTCAGATTTACACAATTTTTCATTGGAATTATAGAAATTTCTACTTCTTTATAACCCCATCAATATGGAAGTTTGAAATAAGAACAGTTTACGCCTAAAATACCTAATAAAAGGTACCCATTTGATCCAATCACAACACTATCTTCCATACACGGATGCGCTGAGCCGGTGAAAACTCAACCCTTCCAGCGCCGCCCAACATCCCAGCAGAGGCCAGAGAATCTCCCCTGCGCCAGAAGCATAGCCTTATCCATTGGCGCAGGGATGCTCATCTTTATTCTGACTGGTTGCCCCCAAAATAACTCTGGGCTTGAGGAAGAAAATATTCAGCTCAAAAAGCAGGCCACCAAATTGGAGTCGGTCATTCATTCCCTCCAAGAGGGAAACAAAGTCATGCAGCAACAAATCGACTTACTGAACCAAGAATCTAGAAAAACCGCAGAATCCTATGAAGTGCAGTTACGAGATGCAGAAGTCACACACCAGGAAGAACTTCGGGACGCACAGGCTCAAATGGCCGAACTGGTAAATGGCCCAAAAAAAGATGGGGCCAAAATTAAAATATTGGAACAAGAACATCGAAAACTGGAAGGAGAAAACAAATGGCTCAGGAGTCAAAGGGACCAGATGAGGAAGACCCTTACCCTTCATCAAATTGGTGGTCAAAGTCAGGAGTTGCCGTTTCCCTTTTCCTCGGCTTCAGAAATCATAGAAGGCGCACTCACAAAAAATGGCTATTCAATTCTTTCCAGCATGCAAACAGATCAAAAGGCCGTCTATATTACCGATCGCAAAACGTCACTTCCTCCCTCACTGGAACTATCAGGTTTTCGGAACCAATACCTCCTCTCGATCGAGAAAGGACCTTCTGATCATACCATCATCTGGGTCCGTGCCGAATTCGAAAAAATCTCCAAAAACGGCCAGATGTTCTCAGCTCAGCAACCTGAAGTCACCGATATCGAATTGCGCCTCATTCAGGAAATTCATCAAGCCCTGTCTACCGGAGCAGCGGCGCATGCCAGGAACTTCTAATTCCCTGCCAAGCAGAAGTTCTCAACCCACTATTCAACCGATCTGCCTGACCTCATCCCCCTGATCAGCACACAGGCAATTAGGACCGATTTCTCGCAGCTCAGTAGTAGTTACGTCGATACCCCCTGAGACGCGAGGAGATAGCCTTGAGTAAGAAGTTCGGCTTCCTGTTTGACAAGGGAAATCGCCTCAGGAAACATCTGCCCAATAAATTCCACAAATAAATCAATTTTGAGCAGGAAGAAATCATTCTCAGATTCAGATGTTCGAGGATGGGCCAACCAAAATTCCAGGCGAAATCGTCAAAATCTGGCCTCGCAGAACCGCTTTTTCGCGCTCGATCCCCCAAGTCCGACAGGCTCCCAGGGTACAATACCCCCGAGGGGGACATTCAAAAAATGTCCCTCCAGCAAGGCCAAAACTACCAGGACGAACAGAGAAGAGGAAGGAGGCGTGATCACAGCTACGTGACGGACGGACTGCTGTTAATAGGGCTCAACACTTTCTTGAGGGTCTGTGGCAGGCACACACCCAACGTTTAAATTTCACAAGAGCTTTTGAAAAACCGACGAATGCGGAAAACCCAGTAAGGGAAAGAAATCAGGACGCCCGGAAGGATCGTCCGGCTTGTAGATACCGGTGAATGCCGGCCGCAGACTTTCTTCCTTCTGCAATAGCCCAGACAATCAGGGACGCGCCACGCTTAGTGTCCCCTGTGGCAAACACCCCATCCATATTAGTCATGAAGTGTTCATCAACAGCCACATTCCCACGGGGATCATATTGAAGCCCAAGAGAATCCAGTAAGCCACCCTTAACCGGCCCGACAAACCCCATCGCCAGCAATACCAGCTCAACGTCCATCTTGATC
>JACDDF010000528.1 GCA_013817135.1 Nitrospirales bacterium | reverse complement strand
ATTCAGTGGGGTGGGCCGCTTTGAGGAAATCAATCAGCGTCCAGGCTTTATGGAGGTCGTTTGTGGCCTGGAGGATGTTCTTTTCATGGATTGACCCGCGGGTTTGGGCAATGGCGCACAGCACTTTGGCCGCGGTCGAAGCCAGACTCATTTCCTCTGGGTGGGCTAGGGCTTTCCCTTCTGTGATCTTGCTTTCCTCCTGAAGGGGGTCATCCCATTCCAAAGTCTGGCTGAAGGAATCCGTGAATAACAAATCTGGGAGGGGGGGCTGTTTAAATGTATAGCTCATGGTCTGCCTCCTTCGTATTCTGGGAATCCTCTCAGGCTCCCGGATGAATCATTTGGTTTTTCCGGGTATCCCTTGTGCTTCTTCTTAACTCGGCAATCTGGACTCATGAAGGACGGGGTTTCGGACAGAACCCTGCTTGAATGATCATTTGTTGCCATTCAACGCTTTATAGTTTTTCCCATCTGGAAGCGACCTTTCGTCCCAATGCCTGCAACCGTATCTCTCGACAGCCGACCGGGGGCGGAATTTCGTCTGGTGTTCGATGACCTGAAGAATCTTGCCGGATGTGCTTCGATCATAAACGTCTTTCACTTCACCCTCCGTGTCGACGATGGTAATCCGATAGTAGGAAACCCCTCTCTCATTTAAGTTCTGTTCATCGTTTTGACCTCCCGATTGAAAATAAAATTAATTTTGCAATTATGAATAAGTAAGCATTTTTCGGGACCAAAAAACAGGCATTGAGGTATCAGTACAACATTCCAATAACCCAGACGTGGAATGAAACCATTTGAGAATTTCAAAAGAAATTTGAACCCTTCCTCTAAGGGTACACACGCTCAAATACGTCCTTCTTTGACCGGGATGAAAAGGGTCTGATGATGCTGTTTGAAATGAAAGGTTGTGGCACACGAGAACAGTTCCTAACCTCCGCTGGAGGCTAATGATAAAAGTTTGCCAAAGGAGCAGGGATGAGTTCATCCGTTCCTCGTAACCCTACAAAAATTGTTTCTGGCATCAACCAATCGTAAATTTTAAAGGTGAGACTGGGTATCTGAGCAGACGGATCGAGCACTTTTTAGATCAAAATCGCACAGTCTGCTCACTGCAAAATCAAACATCTCTTGAAAGCGGGCTAGTGGAAATGTACAAATCGGAAGGAGAGAGTAGCGGAAAAAGAAGGTTGTCAGGGATGGCATGGAAGAAAAGCCCTATTCTGAAGACGTGAAACGGGAAGCGGTCACTTGCATCCTGAGTTTTCTCATGTCTGAATGAAAAAATACCGCTTCAGCTTCTTCGGGAAAAGATTGATAAATTTTTGAGGCCCTCGCCCTGATATGGTAGAGTGAATGCATGCGTCGTTGGATCCTCAGTGGAGTACTGGTTGCGAGTGGTCTTTTCTCAGGCCTTGAGGCGTGGGCCTTGGAATTTTCCGCAGATCAGATCGTCAAGGTGGGGCGGAAAACTCAAAAGGCCAACCTGTATTATCGGGATGACCGGTGGCGGTTGGAGCACCAGTCGATGGGTCCGGTCAACGTCACCATTGTGCGTAAAGACAAGCAGGTAATGTGGCTGCTTCTCTCGCGAGTGAGGCACTTCAAGACTCTCCCGTATGATCCTGCTCAGGAACCAAAATTGAGCAAACATCTGGATGGTGAAGTCTCGCGAGAAGAGATCGGGACCGAGACGCGCGAAGGCCATCCCACGATTTTATACGAAGTCACGGTGAATCAGGGCGATCAGACCGATGTCTACTACCAATGGTTCGCTACCCATATTCAGTTCCCGATGCAGTTGACCAGGAAGGACGGGAGCTGGAGTGTCGAGTATCGACATGTGAAGCTGCGGCCGGTGACAGATTATTTATTTCAACTCCCACTCAATTTCCAGCCGCTGGAAGAGTTCGACCCGCCTAAGAAAAAAGAGTCCTAAGCGCATTCAACGTCCTCACCTATTTGTTCGAAGGCGAGGTGGCGTGCACCGGATGCAATATCTCCTAATAAATAACTTCTCTGTCTGAACCCAGACTCTTCGCCGTTGGCTCAGGGTGACAATGTGTTGTGGGTTTTTCCTGAACCAGGATGTGTTCGGCCCATGCGTGAATGGTGGAATGTATGTTTATACAGATGAGATGTTAACCGATCACTTGCATATGCTGCACGGTCAGTGTTGTGGCGGTGAAGTCTTCCTCAACCAATCCTTCCAGAAGAAGCGGGCGTTCGTTCGTGAGTAACGGGCCGTATTGTTGAAATATTTCTGGGAACAGCGTGGCGTCATAGAGCCCAGTCGTATCTTCGAGCGTGATAAATTCCATCGGTTTGCCATGTTTGGTCGATGCGGCTTTTTCCGTGATCAGCCAGCCAACCATCATTATCCGGCGGCCGATATGCATCGCCATCTCTGTCGCGCGGGTGATCGTCAGGGCTTGTAAGTGTTTCGCATAGAGCGTCAACGGATGGCAACGGAGGGGGAAGCCGAAGAGCTCAATCTCATGCTGGATCAGCCGTTCTGTGTCATATTCATTGGGAATCGGAAGTAAACGGGCGACCGGCAACAGCGGGGTGGCGTGTTGTGCAACTGCTCTGGGTGAGGAGATCCCGCCGGTTGGATGATCGGCGTAGACGCGCCAGAGGAGGCCGGGGCGGGTGACCTCACCGGCAATGGCATCGAAGCAACCTGCCAGAATCAATAAACGCGCCTGTGCCGGTTCGGGATTGAGCCTGCTCAAAAAATC
>JACDDF010000527.1 GCA_013817135.1 Nitrospirales bacterium | reverse complement strand
CCTTCAGCGAGAGCTTTCTAAATTTTTATAAACTGGAAGATCCCATGGCGGTGGTGCTCTCACCAGGTCCAGAAAACATGGCGTATTTTGAACATGCGTATCTGGCTCGGTATCTGGGATACCCGATCGTCGAAGGGTCGGACATGACCGTACGCGATGAACGGCTGTTCCTGAAAACAGTCGATGGTCTGAAACCAGTTGATCTGATCTTACGGCGGATTTATTCCGACTTGTGCGATCCCCTCGAATTGATGACCGAATCCACAACGGGTATTCCGGGGCTACTCCAAGCCATTCGAGCCGGACACGTGACGATGGCCAACGCGCTCGGGAGTGGATTGATCGAAAGCGAAGTCCTCTTAAGCTTTCTGCCGACGTTATCCAAATTCTTTTTTGGCGAAGGGCTCAAGATTCCCAGTGTCGCCACCTGGTGGTGTGGACAAGCCAACGAGCGGGCCTACGTGCTTGACAATATGGATCACTTGTTAATTCGTCGCGTCTTGACCCCCAAGCGGGGCCTCACCCACGACCGTCTATCTTCCTTCGGGCCTGATCTGAATGAGCAAGACCGTCAAGCCCTGGCTCAAGCCATTACCCGGCGTGGCCATGAATACGTGGGACGGGAGATCATTTCGCCTTCCACCACTCCATTTTGGACGTCTCAGGATGAGCTCAAACCGGCCCCGATGACCGTCCGCATCTATCTGACAGCCACGAAGGACGGTTATACCGTGATGCCTGGGGGACTTGCTCGTGTGTCGGTTCGGTCGGACCCGCGTGGACACTGGCATGAACCCGGTGATTTCAGTAAAGACACCTGGGTGAAGTCGAATGGTCCTCTTGATATCCCGGCGGCCGTCACACTTCCCCATCATACGCTTCAGCTTCGGCGAGGAGGACGGGATCTACCCAGTCGAACCGCTGACAATCTCTTCTGGCTGGGACGTTACGCCGAACGCGCTGAAGGCGCGATCCGTTTATTACGAAGCTTGGTGGCCCGCATGAGCGGAGAGGCGGGAATTGGAGATGATCCTGAGACCCTTCATCGCTTAGTTTCACTCCTCGTGATGCAAAAACATTTATCGCCCCGGCGGGCCAAACGGGCCGTGGAAGGGGGGGCCGGCGCAGTGGAGGCAGAACTTCGAACGATTTTATTTGACCCGGATTCGCCGGACGGCTTGGCAACCATTCTCCAGAATGTGCGACGCACCGCAGAACTGGTCCGCCACCGGTTGTCTCTCGACACCTGGAATATTTTAATGGAACTCACCGGCGTGCCGAAGGAATGGGCGCCGACAAAAGGACAAAGCATCGACGACGCCATTCGTCTGCTGAGCCGGATGATTCAACATCTGGCCGCACTCAATGGCATGGTCATGGAAAATATGACCCGCAGCTATGCCTGGCGTTTTTTGGAAATGGGACGGCGCCTGGAACGCGTGAGACATTTATCCAAACTCATCCATCATCTAGCATCACGAGGAACGCCGGAAACCACCGGCGCCCTCAATCTGCTCCTGGAATTAGCCGACGCCTCCATCACCTACCGAACCCGGTACAAGGCTGAAGCCAAACTTGCAGCGGTCTTGGATTTACTGTTGGCCGACGACACAAACCCCCGTTCAATTATTTTTCAATTATTGACGGTCGAGGCACACATCAACGCGTTGCCGCGGGAGGAAGCCTCTGCTTCCATCAACCCGGCACTAAGGATTACGACACGTGGGTGCACGGACATTCGACTGACCGACATGATGGAACTCGCCCAATTCACAACAAAAACAGGAGTACGAGTCAATCTGGAACGGCTACTCAAACAACTGGATCAACACGTGCTTCAACTCTCCGATGTCGTGGCTCATACCTTTTTCAGTCATTCATTGGCCCAACGTATTTCCGGGCCTCAATGGCTTGAGGGCATTCCGTGAAATATCACGTCACTCACAAGACCACATTCGCCTACACTCAGCCCGTTGCCATTTCTCATCATGTGTTGCGTCTCACCCCCCGGTCCCATCCCCGACAACATTGCCTTCGATCGACTATGACCTTTGATCCCACGCCATCTGTCCGTTCAGAAGGTGAAGATTATTTTGGGAATCCGATAACCCATTTGACCATTCAAACTCCCCATCCCGAATTGATCGTCGAAGCCAAAACATTAGTGGATATCATGAAGCCCGAACCGATACCATTGGATCAAAGTCCACCATGGGATCAAGTCGTCCAACAACTCCAGAGACCGTTGGATTCGCCAAACCTGGAAGCCCAACAATTTATGTATGACTCCCCGTATATCACCATTGACGATGCCACGTATGATTTTGTTCATGAATGTTTTCCACCCGGGCGTCCACTTCTGGCGGGAGTCATGGATTTAACCAGCCGAATTTTTCAGGAATTCACATACGAAGGAGGTGTGACCGAGGTGTCCACACCGGTTCAAGATGTCCTCACCTCACGGAAAGGCGTGTGCCAGGACTTTGCGCATTTGCAAATCGCCGCACTTCGCAGTCTTGGTTTGCCCGCACGGTATATCAGTGGATATCTTTTGACGCATCCACCTGAAGGACAGGAAAAACTGGTAGGCGCCGATGCCTCACATGCCTGGTTAGCCGCATGGAGTCCCGGCCTCGGTTGGGTCGACTTTGATCCCACCAACAATATCATTCCCGGCGATGAACACATCACCTTGGCCTGGGGAAGAGACTATGGGGATGTCAGTCCGATCAATGGCTTCATGGTTG
>JACDDF010000526.1 GCA_013817135.1 Nitrospirales bacterium | reverse complement strand
CAGGACAAGCTCTTCGGCAAAGCTCAGGACAGCACTAGAAGGCTCGGTGCTTCTCCTTGTCATCCTGGAGAGTAACGAAGGATCTGAGTCCAACCCAACCAGGCCATGGCTCAGCCAGAAGCTTCGCGCACTTGCCCTGAGTCCTTCGGCTTTTACTCAGGATAAACTCCGTCGAACGGGCTCACCATGACAATTCTGTTGAAGGTGTCTCCCACCTGGTCTTCTTGTCATCCTCAGACGTTCAATGGACCCCATTAGCATTCATCTGTTCAACATGATGAGTGCTGTCGGGCGTAGAACCCTATATTCTGTATGATCCGAACTTGTCCTCGATGCTCCTAGAATTCCGTTTTGGGATCGCTTGTTGATGGGGAGGAATCTACCTTCCTTTTTAATAACGGCATAAACCGAAACGTTAGAAAATTCAATGCGCTTAATACTAAGGCTATGTCGTAACGGTCCCAGGCTACTGCCATTCCGATGGCCCCGGTATTCCAAATACTCGCTGCGGTTGCCGTTCCGGCAACATTCCCCCTCTCTTTAAGAATGGCGCCCCCGCCAATAAATCCGATTCCGGTTAAGATGCCGTACATCACACGAGCTTCGGCATCGGTGGAATTCAGCACATTGATCCCCGTCAACATATACGCGCAAGACCCGAGAGCAACCAGAGGGAAGGTGCGGAGCCCCGCCCCGTGCGATTCCTGTTCGCGATCCCAACCTAATGGAACCGCCAAAAGAAAGGCGACCACCAGATGGTAGAAATGAGACCAGATTTGATGCCAATCCAATTCCAGGACAAAATCCATTATGCCTGATCTTCCTATATGATGGCCTCGACGGAACGTGCTGTTGAACGGCCCGCTCGGAATCGTGAGGGGTAAGGCGTGAGGCGGCAGGAGTAAAATAACGATAGGTGAGCTGGTCAGAGGGTCCTTCTGTCACCTCACCGCCTTTTCACTTCTCCTCCGTCACTTTTTCCTCCTTACCCTTCACGCCTGACGTCGCACCCCCATCTTCCCGGTTTCGACCGATCAAGGTCTGCAACGGTTCCTTAAAGGTCAAGGTGCGGTAGGGGAATGGGATTTCAATTCCGGCGGAATCCAATGCCTGCTTAACCGCAGCCACAACCTTGTTCTTTGATTTTCTGATGTCCACTGGACGGGATCCCGTCCACCAGGTCACCTCAAAGTCAATGCTACTCGCCCCAAAGCCCTGGGCAAAGATTTGGATGTCTTTCTCCTGATTGACCGTGTCCAATCCTTCTAATGCGTGCCGGATCACTTCGCGTCCGGCATTCACATCCTCTCCGTAGGCGATTCCACACATGATAGTGACTCGGCGCAGATCCCGATCGGTTCGCACCGTGACGGGATTTTTAAACAGCACGCTGTTCGGAATAACGACCCGTTGTCCGTCCGTTTGACGGATATGGGTATCTCGAATGGTGATCTCTTCCACATACCCCTCCAATCCCTCGCATTCAATGACATCCCCTAATTGAAACGGCTCACGAAACAGGATTAAGATGCCGGCCAGAAAATTTTCAAATATATCCTTGAAGGCAAATCCAATGGCAATGGATCCCAAGCCTAATCCCGTGAGAATTTTTCCCGGTGTTAAGCTGGGAAAGATTATAATGGCTGCAATCAACACTCCGACTATCCAAATGCCGATGTACACAAGTTTCCGAAATAATTCCGAAAGAGATTTCCGTATGCCCAATCGAGAAAACAGTCGGGTCAATACGGTCTCCAGGGCCTTGGTGCCCAACCAGGTCAACGCAAGGATCACGATGGCTGAAATCACATCCGGAAGGTGAGCCAAAGCCTGGCTTCCCATTTCCCGAAGACTGTTCAATATAATGGTGAGGGGTTCCATGTGATATCCGGCAAAGATTAGATCAGATCCGACGAGTTGGGGTTAATAATTTTGCCATGCATTTCCGTAATATCTCCCAACCTAATGCGGGGAATAATTAACTCCTTCGCCAGAATTTTCAAACAGGCCGCAAACGGGATGGCCAGAATGAGGCCCAACACTCCGCCTAGAGCTCCGCCGATCAAGACGACGAGCAGAATTGTTGCGGCGCTGAGATCGGTGGACTGACTTTGAACCCAGGGCGTTAATATCCAACCCTCGATGATTTGAACCCCCAAGTAGACTGCGCTGGGCCAGACGAGGACTTGCATCCAATAATTGTCGGTGCCTGAAGAGCCCATAGACATATCTAAATATTTCAAGAGGATGGCAAAAGGCCATATCAAGGAGGCGGCATAGGGAATCAAGCTTAACAATCCGGCGCCGAGTCCCAGGAGAATCCAATAGGGCATGCCGACCCAAAACCATCCAGCTCCCAACATGACACTCATTAGCAGAGCAATCAACAATCGGCCTCTAAAAAATGCCCCTATGGCTTGATCCATTTCAGACAACAATTTCGGCCACCGGTCATCGTCTTGAGACTCGACCATACTCCATAGTTTTTGCTGAATGGAAGGAAAACTCCAGGCAAAAAGAAAAAGTAAATGACGATTAACGAAAGAGAAAATAGAAAAGAACCCAGTGTCCCGATGATGATATTCGTAAAATAAAACACCTCACCGGTGCCTGAGAAAAAGGTCTTGAGTGTGGCGAAGGGATTACTCCGAATGTTGGCGGAAACCTCATTAATCCCGCGGGATACATCTTCGAGGTCTATGTCATAGCGGTCCGCCAGAAGCGAGAGGTATGTAGGGATCTTTTCAA
>JACDDF010000525.1 GCA_013817135.1 Nitrospirales bacterium | reverse complement strand
TTCCCGACGACGGGAAAGACCATAAACCATGATCATCATGAATCGATTCTTTGCTAGTTATTCAGGTGACTGTCCAGATGCCCCGTCCGGCATTTCCTCATTCCACCTCGGTCGCTTGCGAATCTTTTTTGCCTTTGCGCAAGTCTAATCTCGCCTGCTCCGCCAGTTTTGTGTAATTGGACCGAATACGCTCAAGATCTTTTTCTTCCAGCTCTTCTAAATTCAGCAGGGCATTGTGGGCACGGTCATTAACGCGAATCAATTCATCCAGTTTGACCTGTATTGCTGCAGAATCCCGGTTCTGCGTGTTCTGGATGAGGAAGACCATGAGGAAGGTGACAATGGTCGTGCCGGTGTTAATGACAAGCTGCCAGGTATCACTGTATTGAAATATGGGCCCCGACACTCCCCAGATCACAATCACTGCCGCGGCCAAGGCAAAAGTCAGGGGTCTGCCGGTTAGTCGCGATGTCTGCTGAGCGAAGCGAGTGAACAAGGATGTAGATTTCACGGGAAACATGTTTGTCCCTTTCTTTTGATAAATTCTTTGCTCGTTCATAGAATTCGGGATATAGGTCCAGGTCCCATATGCAGTATTATTTTGGAGCTGTGCCATTTCCAATGCCCGATGCTCCTTATCCAGGACGGAGACGTTACCGAAAAAATGTGTTAAAATTTCATTCAAATTATGCTGCAAGTTCCCCATCTATCTTAAAAATCACGAACGTCTTATTTTCCATCTTAGGACGACCGATACATCATCCAACGACAACGTACGGACTCCTTTGTCCGGAAATGCTGTTGTTCCCATAACATAAGGAGTTGTCCAGCCATGCTCTGGTGGCATTGGTCAATAATGGGTTTGGTATTAATCGGGTTGGAAATCCTCACGCTGGGTGGCCTCGGCAATTTTTATTTTCTGTTTTTCGGGGTGGCGGCTTTGATGGTGAGTGCCCTGGCCTGGTTAGGTCTAACCGAAGCCGCCTGGCTGCAATGGTTGTGTTTCGTGCTCTTCGGCATCCTCTCTCTCTTTGCCATGAGGAAACCCCTTCAAGGAACAGGTTTCATCAGGGGAAAGGATGAGGTTCCCGTAGATTCCATGGTCGGAGAGTTTGCCACTGTTCTGGAAAATCTGGACGCTCAACGAATAGGAAAGGTGGAACTCCACGGATCAAGCTGGACTGCCCGTAATGCCGGAACATCCCCCATAGGGAAAGGAATGCAGGCCAAAGTGGTTCGAGTTGAAGGGTTGACGCTCTGGATCCAGGCGGACCCGATCACACAGGAGGGATCTCATGTCGGGTGAATTGCTGGTCACATTGGTTTTAGCCGGGCTCGCGTTTATCATTCTGGCAAAAACGGCTGTCGTGGTTCCACAACAGAGCGCCTATGTCGTTGAACGATTAGGACGCTATGCCGCAACATTGAACGCCGGGCTTCACATTCTCATCCCTTTTTTGGATGTCATTCGATACAAACATACCTTAAAAGAAATGGCCCTGGACGTTCCCGAACAAATTTGCATTACCAGAGATAACGTACAGGTCGGAGTTGACGGGGTCTTGTATATTAAAGTCTTAGATGCCGAACGGGCATCCTATGGTATTACCGATTACCGGTTCGCCATTTCTCAACTGGCCCAAACCACCCTTCGCAGTGAGATCGGGAAAATTGACCTGGATAAAACCTTCGAAGAACGGACCACGATCAACATCTCCGTCGTGAACGAACTCGACAAAGCTTCCTCCCCCTGGGGTGCCAAAGTCCTTCGATATGAAATTCGTAATATCAACCCGCCCAAAGATGTGCTCAGCGCCATGGAAAAACAAATGCGGGCGGAACGGGAAAAGCGCGCGGTGGTACTGGCCTCCGAAGGACAACGGGATGCGGCCATTAACGAAGCCGAGGGGGACAAGCAGCAAGTCATCAAAGCCTCAGAAGCGAAGCGGCAGCAACAAATCAATGAAGCGGAAGGAGAAGCGTCGGCCATTCTGGCGATTGCGACAGCCACGGCTGAGGGTATTCGAAAGGTCGCCGAAGCGATTCAAATCCCCGGCGGATATGAGGCCGTCCAACTTCGGGTGGCGGAACAATATATCGGAGAATTCGGTCAATTGGCGAAAGCCAGTAACACCCTGGTGCTCCCGGCCTCCGTGTCCGATGTGGGCTCGATGATTGCGCTGGCCATGAATGTCATTAATCAAAAACCAGCAGCTGTCCCAAAGCTTTCATAACGAATCACAGCCACCAGTGGCCGGCCTCACCTCATGGGGCAATTCGTTATGGTGAGGCTGAATAGCTTCCCTGACAGAATCAGGGAAATTCCATTCTGTCTCACCACTTCATGACGCCGAATTCATGGGATCCCTCCCAGTTGACTGCACATCATGCTTACGCCATGATTCTTCTCTTGTATGCTGAACATGCCAATTTTTTCAACCCCCAACGATGCAAGGAGTCAAGGCATGAAGAAGTCTTATTTGCTGAGTCTCGTATCTCTAATCGTGTTACCGACGCTCGCCTATGCCGGCTCCTATGCCCCCCTGGCCGATTTTTCCGCAGTGAGCAAGAATCCCCAATGCCGCCTCACCACCATGCACGAATCATTTCTCCACAACTGGACGCCTCCGGCACAATTTTTCATGGTCCCCCCATATCCGAATGCCGTCCTGGCCAGTGCCATGCCCAGCGGGAATGCACAAATTCATGGACAGGCCTACCAGACAATTCCTTCAGCCGTGCTCCTCACCCC
>JACDDF010000027.1 GCA_013817135.1 Nitrospirales bacterium | reverse complement strand
GTCCAGGATCGATCGTAAACGAGGGGCAACTCCTGCGTAACTGCCTTCAGGGTTAATCGGGTCTAATTGCGAATATAAGGCAGAGAGTTTGATGGACAGATTGATCCTGGGGAGAGAACCGAGATGATCGGTTTCTAATAGAGGTTGATGATTCCATTGTGGGATAACTTCATATAATTGGGTCAATGCCTGAAGGCATCGCATGTGATAATGGTCGGCCTCCTCTTCACTGACCGTGGACTCTCCAAGCAAATCAAGCGAACACGCACTTCCTGCATGCCAAAGTTGAGTGAGCCTGGGGACAGCGTGACTGACGGTTTCCCCTGCCATAAATGTGTAGGCCATTTTCAAAAACTGGCGTCGCAATATCCGGGTTCCCACTTGGGCCGTAAGGGAATTGTTTGAAAACCGGTGAAGGAGCCACTGCAGGGGAACGGGGAGAGACGGTAGATCTTGAAAGTATTCCTTTAGGATACGCACAAATTGTGCGTCCGTCTGAAGGGAGGGAAGGACGTCAATAAAGCGAAACAGTTGTACTTTGAACTGTTCATCACGAGTTCCCCAATCTAGGAGAAGTGAGGTCCACCACCGGTGATCCCAAAATCCCGGTGTATGGTGATGAGCGTATTCGGCTAATGTTTGTCCAAAGCGCCGAATGTCCGATTCTAACGAATCATGCGCAATCATCCTCTTTTCCCTCCTTAAGGTATTTTACACCTTTTCGGAGATTGTGGAAGAGAGATGAAGGAGAGTCGAACCGGGGAGAAAGATTAGGGTTGGCAAGCCGACAGACGTTTACCTGAAATACTGCCATGAGGACCGAGGGAGTTTTTGAAAGTACCTTCCAAATGAGTGTCATTGTTGCTGAGGAGCAAACTATCTTCCTGAACTCCTTGGGGGAAGGTCCATTTGAGATAGACCGTATCCCCGTGAATCTCAATGATGGTCGGGACGATTTGAGACGGCGAAGACTCGTCAGGGGGGGGGAATGTGAGGGTCATTTTACGATCCCCATGATTTTGGTGGTTATGCACGATCCATCGCCAGGTTCCACACAGGCGAGTGATGGCAAAATTGGTCTGTTCTTGTTGTTGCCATTCCTGAATAGTGCGCCAGGCTTTCCATGCTGTCGCATATGCCGTGGCCTCAAACTGGATGACGTGCGTGAGAAGGTTCGCTCGGAACATAGGTAGTAGCCTGGTTTGGATATAGTGTTGCGCATAGACGTCGTGAATGGCTGAGGAGGACGTGCGCTGGGTGGCCAGGTGATCAGATGTTTGCCAATACTCTAGTAATTTGTCTTCAATTCCTTTTTGGCCGTTCTCTTTGAAAATGCTTACCCAGGACAAGGGACTTTCATTCCAATCCTGGTAGGTTTGGTCGTAATAGGAGGCAAATTTGGCAAAATCGTCACCAGGGGGAAGGGTAAGAGAAGTTGTTGTGGTGGACCAGGTTGACAGTTGTTCGTAAAAATCAATCACGGGCTTCAGCGTTTGGAGGGTGGGCTGTTTTATGATCCATTGAAGTTGCGCTTCGCTGGGGAGAAGGTCGGTGGATGTTGGAAGAATGGTTGTCGATGGCTTAGCAAGGATTTCTCGAAATGTTTGCGCATGGGTGGTGGCACCCAAAGATCTTAAGTAGCTGGTGATGGCCTCCTTGATTTTTGCTGAAGGCTTCAATGATGGTCCCGATTGTGATTTCGAATGGCTGCGTAAGCCCTCTGGCTCTTGAGTGGTTGCGGAATGAAAGAAAGCTAAGGCTTCGTCATCAGACTCAAGCTGAAGAATTTGTGCACGGTGTTGTTCAAGGAATGACCAGGGAAGGCTGGTTGATTCCTGGTTGGCAAAAGCAGGGGAAAGAGAGCAAAAAATAAAAATTTGCATGCCAATAAGACGGAAGATCGACCATCTATTTCGATTGGCATGCCACATCATGATATTCCTCAAACCTTAAACCTTGCGTTCGCGATGGTGGGGGATGAAGTGATGAACGCTATCAGGCTTGTTTTTCGCCAATCAATTTGGCGCTTATGGGGTTTTGTGGATGATCCTGTTAATGAAGTCTATCGAGGTTTGCAGTGTTTTTTCCAGATCAGACGCCCTGTAGGCCGGAGTGCTACTCTGCCAGAATTCATCAGAGGCTTCAGGATAAGTTTTGACTTCTACTGTTTTTCCGGCCTGTTTGGCCGTTTGACAAAATTGGTCACGTTCTTCTGCTGAATTGAGTACGCTTTTCCCCGGTGTCTGGAGCAGAAGGGGGCAGTACAAACGTTGAGCCAATTCAGGGTCGGTTGGCAGAGTGCCACAGATTGCCACTGCGGCCTGAAGGCGACGTCGATGCGCAGCAGTTTTGATTGCCAGTGATCCGCCCATTCCAAGCCCGATCACGGCATGCGCATTGCGGGTGGTTCTTTCCAAATTAATATCCTCGGTCAGGTTAGCGTTGAGAAATTCAAAGCTGGCGTTGATGTCTTGTAAGGCCTGTTGTTCATTGACACGCTCCATTAAGGCATCGGCGACTTCAGCATTGGCCGTCACCATACCTCCCTGTCTCACATACAAATTTGGAACTAAAACCACGTACCCTTGGCAGGAGAGGCCTTTTGCTAATTCCTGAATATGGGACGTGAGTCCATAGCGATCATGCAAAAGGACCATAGCCGGTAATATTTTGTTGGCCTCTTGTGGGGCGAATTGAATACCCTCCACCTGCGGGCCTTTAGGAGGTCGTGTTTCCGCATAGGGATCCACCATGTGATCTTTGTGTGTTTCAAAAATCCCCGAACTATTAAATCTCACAACGGTATATCCAATTTGTTCAATGTCATAGGGGGTGGTGTGTTGGGTCATCAGAATAGCCTTTGGATAAGAATGGGCAGAGCTGGCCGAAATGAAAATTTCATTGAAAATTCAATGGGAAAAGTCAAAACACTATATCGGTGGGTTCTTTGGCCTGTCAATCAAGCATCTGTTGTTCAGGGCAGGAAGCGTTCAGCTAAGATTTTTTAGTGGTTTCGTCCTTCAGAGGAACGATTCGATTGGAATATATTCTCCAGTGATAAGAGTCCGACCATGTCAAACTATTTCCTCACATGAGAAGCCAACTCAGAAAAATTGGCACCTCTTTATCGAGGAGTAAAAGGCCACCAAATTCATTCACGAAAAAATCAAGTCAAAGGCTATTGCGCATTTCTTTAATTTTGTAACCTGGCGTCTCGTGCTCATTCCTAAAATGATCAGCTTGAGCACCTTCCAAGTACATTTTTTCTTGATAAAAAATTCAACTTCCTAAATCCTAGAAAAGTTCATTAGGGAATATTGCCAATGTGCTGGTTATTAGTGTAAGATGTCGCCTGCGGTGGAATGTCAGAAATTTCGATGTCGAGACAAGGAAAGGAGTTGAGCATGGAACGGCGAGTCACTTCCCATACGGAAGAAGAAGAAATGAATCAACGCCGTCGCCTTCTCACGCTTGCACGAAAAGGGGATCAAAAGGCGGTTGAATCGTTATTTGAATTGTATCAAGTTCGGGTTTTTTCAGGAGACGCCCTGAAAAAAAAGAAGTTGCCATCGTTTCCATTGCCCACGCCAACAGGATCTTCGGGGAAAGGCTCGGGGAAGGGCGTGAAGAAATTGGGTAAAATTTCCAAATCCTCTCCATCAGAGAGGGTTCCTCTTCCGTTAGCCGCCAACCCACCGCAAGAGTCAAAAATGATCTCGGGATTGCTTACCAAGAAAATTGGAAAGATTAAAGGGGCAAAGCCATCTGCAGGAAAATCCGTACAAACTGCTCCCAAACTTGGGAAAAGTGAAAAAGGTGCTCCGGTCGCTAAAGCCAAACCCCAAAAATCCACCTTGTCTGTGAGACCGGCCAGGGTGAAGAAAAAATAATTTTGATAGATAGGGCAACTCTGTCGTGTGGTGTCAGAATTCAGTAGCGGACTTCAACTCTCAAGCCACCTGCTGCCAGCTGCTTTCCAATTATATCAGCGTCTTTAATGTCCCCTTGGTAGACGATTGCACTTCCGTGGTGATCAATCTGCCAGGCTAATTCAAAGGCTTTTTTCGGGTTCATCCTGGGAATCACCTGACAAAAAAGGCTGACGACTTGTTGGTAGGTATGACAATCGCAATTGTAGACTACGACTTCGGCTTCGAAATCTTTTCCGGTTCCTATGTCAATGGTCTCTAGGGTTTCAGGGTCTTTTACGATCCCACAGATAATAGGGTACAGCATTCTGCATTGTAGCAATGGAGGTGAGGTCCCTCAAGTAAATGCCGGAGTGAACCGTTATTTTGACGAAGGCCTGATTACAGAACAATCAGGAAACCGATTGGCAGAGATCCTTGACCTATGATTGTTCCTCCTTAATCAAGCATGGCAGAATCGTTGCCGAAGAAAACTAATGCGGGTGTGTACCAAATCTAACAGCCAGCGTGAAAACGATGTGCCAAATAGGAACCCTCTAAGAAACATAAAGGAGTGTCCGTGGGTAAAACGATACTGGTAACTGGAGCTGCGGGGTTTATTGGAAGCCATGCGGTGGAAGCATTGATCAGACGTGGAGATCAAGTGATAGGACTCGATAATCTCAATGATTATTATGATCCTGCGCGTAAAGAGAAAAACCTTCGAGAGGTGACCGAACATGCCAAAACTGGGAAATGGCCTGGCACATTTCAGTTTCTCAAAGGAGATATTCGCGATCGAGAGTTGGTTGCAAATCTTTTTTCTGATCATCGTTTTGACGCTGTCGTCCATTTAGCGGCGATGGCGGGAGTTCGGGTGTCCATCGATGATCCTGGACTATATTACGATGTCAATGTGATGGGAACGATGGCCTTATTGGATGCCTGTGTGGGGCGGATTGGTTCACAGGACAAACGAGCACCTTTTCCGACGTTTGTGTTTGCATCAACCTCTTCTGTGTATGGCAATACCAAGACGATTCCCTTTGTTCCGGAGGATTCGTGTGATAAGCCGCTTGCCCCGTATGCGGCGAGTAAGCGAGCAAGTGAATTGCTTGGTTATACCTATCACCACTTGTATGGTTTGGATTGCACCGTATTTCGATTTTTTACCGTGTATGGCCCACGTGGTCGTCCCGATATGATGGCCTATAAAGTATTGGATAATATATTTACTGGCTGTGAAGTCCCTCTCTATAACAATGGGAACATGCATCGAGATTGGACCTATGTCGAAGATATTGTCAGTGGCCTTGTTGCGGCGGTTGATCGTCCTATGGGTTATGAAATCCTGAATCTTGGACGAGGTGAGCCTGTCCACCTTGTCGACTTTGTGAAAGGCATTGAGCAATTAGCAGGACGTCCGGCGCACCTAGTTCCCGCGCCCATGTTAGATGCCGATATTGCCTACACCTTTGCCGACATTTCCAAGACCCGCAAGCTATTGGGGTATAATCCTCAAACATCTGTGCCTGAAGGAGTCGCGAAATTTTGGGCCTGGTATCAATCGGAGATATTGCCGGCTTCAGCCTCAAAGTCTTAACCCCGAATTTCTCATCCCGGCGTTTTTCCCTGTCATTTTTTAGGATCTCCTCCTATTTCCCCGGTTCAACTGGACCGGGGAATTTATGCCTCTATTCCTCCTTGAGAACCGGCGACGGAAGGTTTATTCCCATTTCATACCTGTTGTTGACGTCGAAAAATGATACCTGGTCCTGCCGGTACGATGTTCAATAGGACCTTTTTCCGCATGTTGTGGGGCAGCCTTAACTTTTCTCCAGAACTACCGAAAAGGATTTACACGTGTCCATCGCGGAAGAATAAAGATAATTTTGTCGGTCATTTTTCAGAGGCCATTCAGTATTCGAGATGAAAGAGAAATCTTCCTCTTTGTCTCACGATACGAATAGTCACCATTGCACCAGGAGGATCTCATGTGGGTTTGTCCAAAACGTAGCACCTTAATTGTCGCTGTCACGCTGGGGGTCCTTATGGCTTCAGGGTGTAGTAGCCATTCGGTCCGAACTGGGCTCAACTCGGAAGGGGATGGGACGGCTTCAAGTGAAGATGGGAATGCAGTTGACACCAATAGGATTATGGGCCAGGCAAATGGATCAGTTGAGGGAAGAGGAAGAAATGGTGGATTGGTCAATGGAGTCAAGCCCTCTCAGCGTTCGAATCGTTCGAATTCCCAAGACATAGTCAATGGGTCAGATCCTAATTTGAATCCTGAAGGGATGCGGGGAGCGGAACGAACTTTTGGTCAAGGTGGCTCAAACTATGGGCATCAATACCCCAGTGTGGATGGATCTGGCCCCAATCATGGACCTGTTTCTGGATTTGAAAATGGAATGGCGTCGAGTCAAAATCCTGATCCAGAAGCTTGGGCAAATGCCTATTTGGGAAATGGCAAAAATAGCCGCGAATTTTATGGGGATCCGTCAAAGTCCGGGATTCCCAATGATGGCTCTTCACAAGGAGGAGTGAATCCTGCAAACTGGGCCGAAACTTATAGGAAGGAACATGGCGGTCCTTCTCCTGAGTATGTCGATCCCGATTCGAGCATTGCCATTGGCCATGGCCAGCAAAGGCGGGCCTCAGTGGGAATTGGGAAAACCGATACGAATGGCTCGATATTTGAGTCAAATTTTAGTGGTTCCATGGGGATCCACCATGGTCAGGTGCAGGACATTTACTTTGCTTTTGACAGTTGGAATATTTCTAGCAACGCCGCCAAGTTTCTTGAAGAAGGGGCGCAATGGTTACAAGCGAATCCTGGAAAGGCCTTGACGATTGAGGGGCACTGCGACCAAAGGGGGACTCAGGATTATAATTTGGTGTTAGGGCAAAAAAGGGCCGATGCGGCACGGGCATATTTAGTGAATCTGGGTGTGCAACAGGACCGGATTAAGATTGTCTCCTACGGCAAAGAGCGGCCATTTTGTCAAAACGACAGTGAAGATTGTTTTCAGGAGAATCGGCGGAATCATATGCTTGTTCGGGTCAATTAAAGATTCGGCTCCCCTAGGACCCTCAGCGGTTTTCGAACAAGAGGATGCGAAGCACTCGCATCCTCTTGTTTTTTGTCCTGTACATCTGCCATCCCAACAAAAGGAAAGAAGGAAAAAGACTAGCGGATGCATAGGTTGTCTCCTACCGATGTTTCTGTCTGAAAATCTTGCACCGGTTTTTAAGGAGTGGTACAGTCTCGTCGCCAATCTGTGCGATGCCGGAGTGGCGGAATAGGCAGACGCAAGGGACTTAAAATCCCTCGGGCTTACCAGCTCGTACCGGTTCGACCCCGGTCTCCGGCACCAATCAAATCAATAGCTTGAAGCGAGTTTTTCCCCTCGGCCTGGAAGAGTCTGCGAAGGCGTTTTAAGGCCTAGTGTTAAATAGGAGTTAGATAGGTGAGCAGCGTCCCGACGATCAGGCTCTCGGAAGCAATTGTACCAGGTAAAACAGGCCATCGTTTTATCCACGGAAATGCGCATGATGGTCAAATGGTCAATATCTGCCTGTCCCATATCGGTGATGGCTGTAGGTCAGAAGTCAGTCGTGAAACCGAATACCTTTAAGGCCAGCTTCCCGTCATGCGGACTTAAAGACTTCCCGCATGCATCGAATAGGATTCTCATTCCATAGGAATACCTGAGAGCTATCGAGAGAAGGGACCTTGAACAGATTTTTAAAGAGGTCCAACAGCCCCATCGGAAAATTCAAGGAAATTGTGCGACCTTCACGAGTCTTGGTATCTTCGGCCTACAGTCTAATGAACCCTCCCTTTAAATCGATCTGATCACACGTAAGACTTAATACCTCTCTCTAATGCGCGTAATGGTGAATTTTATTTTATAAATCCTTTGGCATTGAAGCTTGGCATCCGACACATATGCGGTGGTTCAGGCTTGAAAAATCATCGGATTCTTGATCCGCTCGCTGCCAATATTCTTCATCATCAAATGCATCAAACCAGTTTTAATCTTGGCCTGCTTACTCAGAGTCTTGTTGGGTATGAGAGTTTTTTAACTCTTGAGCTTGGCTTTCCTTTCCCCCCCGTCGCTAACTGCCGTACCTTCTCATTATCGCGATGGGAAACTCCACGAATTATCCCTCCTTTCTTTCGTTCAACGAGACCACTCTCCTTTTTGGGTAGGTTGCTCATTAGGACCACCGATACATACCTCTAGTCTTAACGAGTAATTGTTCGGCCTACCCGGAAAAGATTGAATATAGCTCCATGTATTAAACGTCCCATTTTAATTCTTTACAAATTAAGAGGTAGATTCCATGCTCCAAGTCCGCGAAAAACTGAATAACCAATCCACCGTCATCATCTTCACGGGACGGTTTGATCGACAATCAACCATCGGTATCGGGGACCTGATCCTCGGCTCCAAGGACATGAGGTGTCAGCACCTCATTCTGGACTTCATGGGCATCACCGGAATTGATTCGGTGGGTCTCGGGCTCTTGTATCTTTGGTACCATAAACTACAACCGCAACACATTGGGCTAAGTATTGTGGGGCCTTCTCCTAATGTCCAAGCTGCCCTGGAAGGCAGTCACCTTCCCGACTGCGTTCCGGTCTATGCCTCTGAGCACGAGGCAATCCGACAGGAAATCTACTGTTAGATGGCCTTTGCTTCATCGTTCGGGCATCAGGATATTCGTCTGTTCCATGATCCACTAATCCCGGGTTGTAGGATCAACGGTCATCAAACTTTCCATTGTGTTTCAGGGAATATGTCGCCTTCCGCCTATCTTAACTCGCTGGAAGTCCTGGTATTAGTCTGTAATTAATCCTGGTGGAAAGCTCCACAACTGTTCAAGAGGTGATTGCCACCGAAGCCAAATATCTTCAGGGAGTGAAGGAGGTTTGTGTAAGGGTTTGAGCATGACAGAGTGGTGTTTCTCATTGAGTCGTAACCCTTTGAATTGTATCATTCTCGTATTACTTTCCTGGTGTGCTTTCGTTGTGTGGTTTTTCATTTTCTCCCATCAATGTGCAGCTCACCGGGTTTTTCCCTATCAAGAAGCCATTTGACTGAATTCTCCTCAATTAGATGTTTCTATATTCCTGATTTTTTTCCTACTAAGAAAAAACTGTTGAAGTGCTAGAAACTACTTTGAAGTTTCCCTAGTTAACTAATGGCCACGGCCAAGTCACGGCGACAGTCGGAACACTTGGCTCCTTCTTTTGAGACCGATACCAATCGAATGTAATGTGCACACCACATGCAGTAGAGATATCCTGGCCATTGAATCGAAAAGGATAGGTTGGGGGAGAGCTTCCCCCAATTGACCGATTCTATGGGACACCAGGAGAGTGTGTTAGAGACCATCGCGTACAAATCCCTTCTCAATAAATTGGTTTTGTTGCTTACCCTTCTCCGTTGAGACGTGTGGTTTTGCTAACTCTGGAACCAGTGAAGGGAGAAGACTCCCAAAAAAGCTATCACCGTTTCGATCATCCATAATGTTGTCCAGTCCATGATGCTGTCCTCCCTGTTTCACTTTTGTCCTGTTTCTCCTCTTGGTTCATGGAGGAGCAACCTTAATGCCATATAAGCTGGCGCATCAGACCGACCGGCCGCTCTACTACCAACTTATTGATTTATTGAAAGAAACAGTAAAGGTGGAGGAAGCGAAGTTTCGATCTGACCATGAAAGCCGAAGTATCTGAACGGATAGAGACCGTATCTCATTCGCTGAGGGAATCTGGCTTTTTGACGAGCACGACATCTAGGATCATTGGGAGGACCGTATGATTGGTTTATATGATAGCGTCCGACTCCTTGTGGGGGGGGCTTTTGAGTTTAATGGGTCTTAAGGATTAAGGAAGGAGATGTGTTTGATCTTCCTCCAAATCGGTAGACACTCCTATACTTTGAATTAAAGCATGGGATGGAACGTCATGACCAAGAATCTATTGGCGGATGAGTTCAAAGAAGAAGCGGTCAAGCAGGTATCCCCCAGGCTTATCATCTCATTCCGGAATGCCCCTGGTCCCGGCATCACCTTTCTTTCCTGTGTTGTTCTCCCCCCTTTTCCCCACTGTGTAGTCGTGTGTGGGGGATCAGTGAACTGCACTGGCCGTTAAAATTTCCATAGAACATTTTTACCCATTGGGTAAGGTCTGCTTGGCCGTTTGTATGAGGTCGAGAGCCTTGTGCCATTCTCTGTTTTATACACACATGTTTTTTGAGGGAATTTTTGATATAAAAAAAGTGGAGGTCGAAATATTTCAAAAGGGGAGCATGGCACATCTGTTGCTGATATATGGGGTCTGAAGGATAGTGTAGCAGTGGCTATTCCAAGTCATATTATGTGCCGGACGATAAAGGAGGAACAGGTGCATGTTGGTACGAGCACGGTGGGAGAACGAAACGAGAATATTAATGCTTTCTGGACGGTTCGATAAATTTGGACGTGTCCCAGTGGAAACGGCGTTGGCGGCGGGAGAAGGACGACCTTGCCATCACGTCGTAATGGATTTTTCACGAGTATCGTCAATGGATAGTGCAGGCATCGGAAGATTGTTGTTGCTTTATCATTCGCTTCGAAGGAAAGATATTGCCCTGACGGTGATCAATCCAAAGCCCTCTGTTGAGGCACTTTTGGATCTGGCGGGTTTAGCCACCATTATTCCGATTATGCAGGAAAATCCTGAAGTCCGATCGGTTGCCTGATCCCCTGAGAACGAGAATTAAATTTTTCTTAAGTTGCCTAATAGCAAAACCGAAATGGAAATCAACGAACGATGATGTCTATGATGCATACCCAACCGACTTCCATTGACGATATGCATGTTATTACATTCGGGACATCCTTTGATGGGTCTGCCGAACCTGCATTAGAGGCGGCTGTCTTACAAGTGCAAGAAATACAGGGCAAACACATCATTCTGAATATGGGAACCCTGACCACACTGAATAGTCGTGCCTTAGGCAAATTATTTCTCACCTATCATCACCTCAGTCGGAAGCAAATCCGACTCAGTATGGTCAATCCAAAGCCGGCAGTCCGTGAAATGTTAGCATTTGTCAATTTTCCGAAGATCGTCCCCATCTATGATTCGGTTGATGACGTGGTGGCCTTCGAGCAACGTCAGATGGAATCTTCAGCTCTGCCACAGCGACCGACGTCATAAATGGCGCATTGAATTCAAGTGTATCTCGGATAAAAAATGCGGCGTGTGAAAATGGGCTAGACTAATGAATGAAGTTCCCGAATATGAGTTGCCTGAAAGGAGCGTTCCCTTCTGAAAGAAGATGCAGCATGTCGATTAAAACAGGTCAACATATCGTCGAAGGACCCATGTCCAATCTTCTCCTTCATTAAGATCCGGGCATTCGCTTGGATGCTGCCCTCCATTTAGGAGGACGAGCCAATTGAATATCTACCCAACGTGCGGCCCTTGAGTCATTAACCCTGGCACTCCGTGATCCAGACCCGACGGCTCAAGAAGCGGTCTTGCAAT
>JACDDF010000524.1 GCA_013817135.1 Nitrospirales bacterium | reverse complement strand
CCCTATACTAGCGCGGAGATTCTCTTGTTTCAGGAATATTTTCCCAGAAAGAATCGCTCAAATTAGGTAATATATGGATTTTCAGAAGGAGGTTTCTGGAAATCGGCAAACCATACAGGTATCATGAAGGTTCCTCCCTGAAATTGGCTTAATTTATTTATTTCATCCGCTATCCAAACAACCGCACACATTTGTTTCGGAGTTCCGTGTGATCTATGGGTTTCATAATAAAATCCATTGCCCCATTTTCAAGAGCCTTTACCAGCAGCTTCTTATTTGAGGGGCTAGAGATGACCATCACTGGGGGGACAGATGCTCTTCCGCGAAGCTGTGACACGACAGCTAAGCTCTTCAGGGAACTCGATTCAAAGTCCCACAATATACCATCGACGAAAGCATCCTTCAGTTGATCCAATTCGTGCAAGGAAGAGGGAAGACGTTTAAGCGTAAACCCTAAATCCCAAAGACTGTCTGTCAACCCAGTCCATGTTTTAAGGTCAACACCCAAAACTAATAGGCGTCTACCGCTTTCCGGAAAGCCAGGCGCAAGCTCCGGATGCCGCCCATTAAGATTTTCTGTTTCTAAATCGGTACTCGCCACATCGCGCCCAGTCAAGGTGTTCACATTCATGGGATTATGCTTTCCGACCGGTGGCCTTTCTCAATCCTAACCCCATACAAAGCATGAGAAGATTCAATGCCTAGCCCTTCCAGTGCTACCACTCAAAATGCCTTTCCCTGATCGATTCATGAGAATAACCGGATCCACGACATCTCCACATTGCAGACAGCGAGCTGCCATAAATTCCATTTCATTTTCAACTGAATCAACGACAGGCTCCCTATACATGAATCCACCACATCGGCAACAGCCTCCAGGTTCATGGATCAAGGTCTGACTTTCAACACTATGAGAGTTTCCAATTAGGTGGGCGTTCATTCGAATCTCCTAGGAAGAAATAAATTGAGAAACCAGTTATGAGATCCCACAATTAGATTTCCGTCTTTTTTCTGACCATACACACTTTGCTACGATGCAACCCCTATGCCTATCTCAATTAAGCCAAAAGCCAATAAATTTCCCCATACATTTCCGCATTTGATTTCAGAGACAGTAGATGAAGGCACTTTGATGAAAAAACCGTGCGGAGGTGAATAGCGCAGCATCAGCGAATTGGCACACGTGCATCCCGTTCTTCCTGCTTGTCCTTAAAATTATAGAGGCATTCCCTACACCAGCATTGCAGCTGGTGTTGATAACGTGGCTAGTCTCTCCCCTTGAACCCTGTTATCCTGGCCATGGGTAATCCTCCACACGTTCATCATGACGATGATGCATTTTCATCACCGCACTATTTGTCCTCCGTCAAACCCCACACCAGGGAACTCGTCCATATGAAGCAGGGGGCACTGGAAATTCAACAAGTTAGCAAACAATTCCCGGATGGCACCTTTGCCCTTAGGAATATTGAATGGGGTGTGAAAGAGGGGGAAACCATGGCGCTGATTGGTGAGAGCGGGTCAGGCAAAACCACCTTTTTGCGACTCTTGAATCGTCTGATAGAACCAACGGCCGGTACCGTCGTCATTCAAGGTAAGCCGGCCTGCTTACAGGATCCCATTCAACTTCGTCGACGCCTGGGGTATGTCCCGCAAGATGGCGGGCTCTTCCCTCACTGGACTATCAAACAAAACGTCTGCCTCGTCCCTCACTTATTAGGTTGGACATCGGAACAGCAACTCAAACGAGTCGACATGCTCTTATCTCTCGTGAATCTGGACTCTTCGCAAATTGCCGAACGCTACCCCATTGAACTCTCAGGGGGACAGCGGCAGCGCGTGGCCGTGGCACGTGCCCTGGCAGCCGATCCGCCCATCGTCCTGCTCGATGAACCTTTTGGAGCGTTGGATCCGCTCACCCGCCATGACCTACAGGACCAATTTCTCTCGCTTCAAGCCAAGTTGCAAAAAACGATGGTCTTTGTGACCCATGACATGTCAGAAGCCTTCCGATTAGGCGACCGGATAACCATCCTCAAAGAAGGACACATTCAGCAAATCGGGACTCCCCACGAAATCCTCCATTCTCCGGCCACACCCTATGTTCATTTGCTCGTTCAGCATTATCACGCTCATCGGGGTTAACAGTAGGGTGATGAACACCTATCGGATCAGACAACGCAGAGGGAAGATCTCGATAGGATTCGTGGTCGGGCTCCTTGGACTGCTCTATTCTTTTTCCCTTCCGGTTTGGGCCACTGACACCATTGTGGTGGGATCAAAGAATTTTATGGAAAGCCGGCTCCTGGCGGAAATGTTCGCTCAACTCATTGAGGCCCGTACGGAATTAACCGTCACGCGTCGCCTGGGACTCGCCGGAACTCAAGTCTGTTTTGAAGCTTTAAAAACCGGAGGGATTGACCTCTATCCTGAATACACAGGAACAGGGCTCGTCACCATTCTCGGTGAACCCCCAATGAACGATCGAGCATCTGTCTTAAACCGCGTTCGCACGGAGTTTCTTCACCGATGGGATATCTGGTGGATGGCACCGCTCGGATTTGAGAATTCTTATGCTCTCGCCCTCCGCCGTAATCGAGCACAAACCTTAGGACTCCGAACAATCTCTGATCTCGTGCGTGTCGCACCACAGATGAAAGCCGGGTTTGGGTATGAATTTATCCAGCGAGAAGATGGATTGGTGGGGTTGAATAAAGCCTACGGATTACAGTTTCAGAAAGTGATCGGCATGCTACAAAC
>JACDDF010000523.1 GCA_013817135.1 Nitrospirales bacterium | reverse complement strand
TCCTAATACCAGCCATTTTCGTTGATTCGTCATTAGGCTTTCGTCTTTTTGACCGGTTCAGGGAATTCTTTCAGAAAGGTAGAGACCTTCAGTTTAAAGATGACCCCTTTCTGCTTTTTGGATGTTTCAACGGAAAGTTTTTCAATAAAGAGATAGGGCCAGCGTTGCTCCAATTCAAAAATGAATTTTCGAATAGCTTCATAGGGTCCTACGGCTTCAAACGCAAATGTGCCTTTCGTCGCCAGTTTATGAGAGAGGGGTTTGAACTCGTATCCCATGCCAGGGATTTGTACGTGATTTTGTTTCGCCAAATCGGCTATGTCCAAACTCAAATCTGTGAATTCTCCAGAATCCGGAAGCGCGTTCCACATGGTGGATAGAATAGTTTGGGTCTGCCTGGCCGTCTGCATGGTTGTTTGTGTGTGCAGGGAAGCTTGATTCATGGCCGTGATGTGTTGAAAACGGTCCTGGGCCGGGTAAAAGATGAAGGCAAACATCCCGACCGATGACAGTCCGGCAAGGATTGTCACGATGAACAACGGAATTAAATATTTTGAGATCCGAATCGTCGTTTTTGATCGTTGTATGATCTGAAAAGAATTCATCGCTGCGTGGGGACCCCTGTCAGGTGAGAAGTCGAGTGTCGGGCATCATACGTGACTGTAAGCGTAAACACGCTATGTGAGCTATCCTGATCCTCTTTGGTGGTTTTTGTGGAATGCTGCGATAGCAACACATTTTGAAAGGCTGCGTGCTTGTCCAGCTGATGAATAAGTCGGTTGAGATCTGGTAGAGATGCTGCCGATCCTTGAAGAAGGATGGTGTCGGTTTTTTCATCGAGAGACACTGAGTTCACGGTGATATCCGAAGGAACGGCTGTTTCCAGATCGCTCAGTAACTGTGTCCAGGAAAATCCAACCCGTTCACGAACCTGTTTCACAAAAGTGACTTTTGCCGGAATGCTTCGAATGGCCTGATGCGAAAGGTCAAGTCCCGCCGCCCTGGCTTGGGAGACCAATTGTTCGTTGGCCGTCTCGACACTGGCTCCTTGATCTTCTAGCACATCAATCTGGTCATGTATCGAGTTTCCCTGCCACCAGAATGAAGCGGTAAGAGCGAGTGCACCGGCTGTGAGGAGGGTGAGCCCGAGTTGGGACAATTGAAGAAAAGGAACACCGGGTGCAGATAAATTTCTATGTACAGGTGGGATCATCATGCGACCATCAGACTGGCAAAGCCCGGCAATGCTGCTTCTTCCTGGTTGTTCACCGCCAGGTGTGGGTTTATTAAATGGAAATGTGAGGTATGAGATAGCGAGGTGACTCGAATCAGGGGCTCATGGCCTCCGCTGGCCTTCAGGGACTGTTGAATGTGGTCGATAGGCGGCATAAGGTGCTGCCCATAGGTCAAATCAGTTGTCATGAACAGATTAACCTGAGAAGATGCCGTGGCAGAGATGGGAAACATCTCGAAATAATATTGCAGTGTTGCCAGGATTTCCTTTTCCACCTTCATGGCGGTGTACGAAGGGTAGGGAGTTTTTCCTGTGGCGGATTCTTGAGGTGCGTGTGAAACAAGATCTCCTGACCCTGTCGTGAGTTGTTCGATGGTTCCCCTGTGCTTCTCCGACTCAAGATCCAGTGAAGAATCTTGAAAGAGCTGGGCTTCCTTTTTGATGGTAAGAGCTTTCGTGCGGATAAAGCGTGGACTGCCTTCCTGAAAGGCCAAAAATGTAAATCCCCAATGACTGATGAAGAGGAACATGACGACTGGGGGCGTTGAGGCCTGAGAAGGGTTTTCAGCCGTGAGCATGTCCTGGATGTTGGGGCGGTACAGATCAAAGATATCGAGCCCCGACATGCCGACAGAAGCTGGGATCAGATCTGCTTCTAGACACATGTTCTCATATTGTTCAATAATTTCATGGCGAATGGCCGTACCTAACACACTGACATGTTCTTTGGTGCCTGGGGAGAGGGAATCCCTGACCGATGTGGGCACGTAGAGGCCAAAAGCCAGGCGCGAGTGGGAGGTATCGAGTTTGAGATCCTGTTGAAAACGCCAATTCACCAGTGCCGTCTGCTCCGGTTTTTTGGTGGGAAAGGATGCAAAATCAAAGATGCTCGTCCGGGCGCATATGTCCGGGAGACTGAGTGCAATGGAGAGCGGACGACGATAGGGCTTGACCAGTGCCTTGAGTTGAGTGAGAAATTCATTTGGATTGGCAATGTTGAGTTTCGCCGAAGAGAGGGTGAGGACGCCAGGTGAGAGCGGGCGTCGGGCGATGTGCCGGAGCGACCTCTTTCGCCAATGTTTTTTGATTTCCACCAGGCATAGCCCTTCCTCAGAAATGGAGAGCGCCACGGTGGGTGCCGAAATGGGAAAAAAATGCATCAGATCTCCTCGATCGGAGTGACCCGATTAATTTCCTTGAGCGTGGTTTCCCCTCGATAGACTTTTTCAAGAGCTGCTTGCCGTAATGTGCTCATCCCTTGCGCCATGGCGGCCGTGCGGATTTCTGAAATGGATTTCTCGTTTAAGATCATTTCCTTGATGGAATCGGTCATATCTAAAAATTCTGTAATGGCCTTTCGGCCTTTGAAGCCCAAGCCGTGACATTCATTGCAGCCTTTGCCTTCGTAGAAGGTCAGGTGTTTCACGTCCTCATACTCAATGCCGGATTCCTGACACTGCTCAGGGTGAATCTGCACGGGAACGCGGCAGGCTGGGCAAATGGATCGGACCAAACGCTGGGCGAGAAT
>JACDDF010000522.1 GCA_013817135.1 Nitrospirales bacterium | reverse complement strand
GTCTCGAACGACCTCCCAATCCCCTGAACGCCCATCAATAAAGACGAGGACAAAAGGATTGCCAGTTACTTGAGCCTCTGCGAACTTCGCCAAGACATGGAGCCCCATTTCCACGCTGACAAGAGCAAACTGTGGTAAAGATGGCTGAATAACGGAGCTCGCGAAACTTTTGCCGCTTAATGAGCTCTCTACAGACCAGGAACCCACAGCGGGCGCAGACAACGCATCGCGCAACATGCTTTGGGTTTCGGGATGATTCCCGACCAGTAATACACGGCGATGCGCAGGAATCTGGGCCATAAAATATCGAGATAAACTAATTATGTATTTGGAGAGGACGTATTCCCTATGCACCAAAATCGAATGCTTTTGAACATATCATTCAGCCGGAGGATAGGATGAGGGCACAAAATTTTCTCCCCCAAAAGCAATAACCAGATGCCAGCAATCCATGCTTCGCCCAATTGGTAAAGTCCTGAGGGTCATCTTTGGAACTGGCCGTCAACTCTCACCATTGCTGAATGGGCAGCGTGACTATAAACGTGGACCCTTCTCCTAACTTGGAACGAACGGAAATGGCACCACCGCACTTCTCGACAATACGTTGACATACTGCCAACCCAATCCCTGTCCCTTCGAATTCATCTTTCCGATACAGCCTTTTGAACATCCCAAAAATTTTCCCGAACTGTTCTGATGGAATACCTATTCCCTGATCCTGAATTTGGATTTGGCAAAGCCGTCGGGGTTGGCCTGAACCGGTGTGACGTCGATCCTGAATAACCGTTCCGGTGATACGAATGACCGGTGGAACCCCCGGCTGATGAAATTTCAAGGCATTGCCCAGCAGGTTTTGTAACAATTGCCGGATTTGAGACGCATTTCCATAAATGGTGGGTAATTCCCCAAGCTGCACGACCGCCTGTAATTCCTCGATCCGCCCGCCGAAATCCGACAGGATTTCGTCGACCATTTCGCGCAAGACTAGCGGCTCCACTGAGGTGTGCGGCAAATCGATCCTGGAATACACTAACAGGCTCTGAATCAGCTGTTGCATGCGACCCGCTGCTTTTTTGACTCGATCAACATATCGCAGACCATGATCGTTAAGGGCTGACCCATACTTCACCTGTAAGAGATCAAGAAATACCTGGATTGAATGAAGCGGCTCCTGTAAATCATGAGCTGCAACCGATGCAAATTGCTCCAAGTCCCGATTCGACCGGGCCAATTCTTCAGTTTGGTGACGTAAAATAATTTCAATCCGTTCCCGTTCATGGATTTCATTCAAAGCATGGTCCCGCACAGCAGAAAGTTCAAGATTTCGTTCTTCGACATCACGGACCACTTGAGCCAACTCCGCCTCAACCGCTTGTCGCCTGAGCAAATCCTGCTCCAAACGACGGTTAGTTTCTTCAAGAAGGCCCGTGCGAGTCATGACGGTCTGTTCAAGTTCCTGAACCCGCAACCGGGCATGGTGGGCCCAATGCCACTTCATGGTTAAAGCCGTAGACAATTGCCATACCTCAATCGGATCAAAGGGCTTTCGTAGAATTAATAACTGGTCCCGGTGTCCTAATCGAGGCAATACCTCTGAGCAACCAAAATCGGGATAGGCCGCACACAACACGACCTGTACGTCAGAATCCTCATCCCAAATTCGCTCAACCGTTTCAATCCCGTCCCAACCATTGGGCAATTGCACATCCAAGAACACCACCGCAAAAGGCGAACCCTGTGCCTTAGCCTGCGTGACCAGATCACGCCCTGACTCTCCATTTTTCACACAATCGAGATCGAAGGGTTCTTTGCCATGACGCAGAAAGGGCCCATCAAAAGGATCCTGACTGCTCTCAAGCCACGCATTGGAAATGACGCTAATTGCGGGACACAAAATTTTCCGAAAATCCTGCAAAATGTTTGGACTATCATTAATCACTAAGATCCGTCGATTAAGAGTACAGACGGGATTCATGTCTGTCCTGCCCCTACCTCAACCGGAAGGATCAGTGTCAAGGTCGCACCGGCGCCAATCCCATCGCTATGGGCCTGCAACCATCCACCCATACGCTGAATCGTGACCATTGAACTATGCAGACCAATCCCATTGCCATCTTGCTTGGTGGTAAAACCTCGAGTAAACATCCTGGCCAAATGCTCCGAAGCAATTCCCATGCCCGTATCTTGAATTGTGATGACAACCGACAACTCATCATCTGTACGACCTTCCACCCGTATGGTTAGGAGATGATCAACTCCGACCTGTAATTGCATCGCCTGTTTAGCATTTCGCAGCAGATTCACGAGAATTTGAAGCAACTGATGCCGATCGGTCACGATAGGTGGCACAGACTGATAGTCTCGTTTGATTCTGATCCATTTCGCATCTCCAGGTTGAAAACTTAACTCCACCGCTTGGTCCAGAAGTTCCACAACAGAGAGAGCCTCACTGATACCCCGAGACTTCGCCATCGTCTGATGTGAAATGATAATTTGTTTTACATGATCAATATTGCGAACCAGGCCTTCCAATTCTTTTAACACGGTCTGTTGCTCTGCTATGAGGTGGCTTCCCAATTTCATAATCGCCGGAGGAATCCGTTTCCCTTTTGGATCCTGAGTAAGGAAGATTTCCCACTTCTCCTCATGATTCTTTAACAGTTCCGCAATTCGATGAACCAGAATCACCGAAGACTGATTAATCAACTCATGAACCACATGTGCGGCCACATTGACGCTATTGAGCACATTGCCCACATTGTGC
>JACDDF010000521.1 GCA_013817135.1 Nitrospirales bacterium | reverse complement strand
ACATTGAAGTGCTCGACGAAATGACCTGGCCGCCTCAGCACATTGCTGGGATTGCATCAACAAAATTCCCTGTAACCAATGACCCGCCCCATTGCCGGGATCAAATTGAAGGAGAGCCTGGATATGGTCAGTTGCCTCAGACAGATCATTCACGTTGAGAGCCAACTTAGCCAGCTGTTCCCGTGCAGCTCGATCTTCACCAATACTCAGTGTCCGTTTCCAGAATCCCCGCTCCCCATCCAAGAGTTGCAAGGATTGGCAAAGCTTGGCCGCCCATCTGAGCACTTCGCCATCTTCTGGCCACTCTCGATACTCGGAAAGGAGAGCACGCAATTCACGGTCGTCCTGGCCTTTCAATCCCTGGGTGGCGTCTTGTCGCTGACGTAATAATAATTCCTGTACCTGTTGGACTCGTTTCCACGATCTCGTATCCATATCGCTCTGGAGTGCTTCGAGCGTCGGCTGAAGCATCCCGTCACGAAAGTGATACCGGTTGGCATAGCCTGCGGAAATGGCATGGAAATCCTCGTCGACCACAATGGAGGACGCCCATCGTTCCATGAGCACCATGCCATTGTGTCGTTCGGTCTCAGGATTTTTCCTTCCGGGAGTTTGATGTTCCAAATGATAGAGGACGCTTTCCGGTTGGTAGATGACTTTCTTACCCCGTTTTCCCACTTTGAGGCACAAGTCCACATCCTCGAACCCATTCTGATAGATCTCGTCAAAGTGGCCGACCGCATCAAACTCCTCACGGCGAATGAGCATGCAAGCCGCGGTGACGACCTGAAATTCTCGACGAACATTGACCGCTTGTAGTTCCCCCGGAGCACCACGAAATATATGGTAAGGCGTTAAACAATTTTTTGAGAAAACGACTCCGGCATGTTGAATGGTGTCATTAGGATAGAGCAGTTTGCTCCCGACAATGGCCACATCCTGATGACACTCAACCTCATTCACTAAAGCCCGCAACCATCCCGGTTTCGGAATCGTATCGTTATTCAAAAAGACCAGGAAGCGCCCTTTAGCGGCGGCTGCCCCTTGATTACACGCCTTGGCAAACCCATAGTTTTCAGGATTCGTAATGACCTGAACATCCCCACTCAACGTAGACAGGAATGCTTGAGTGGCATCGGTGGAGGCATTATCTACCACAATGACTTCATACGAACAGCCCTCCGTCACCTCCGCCACATGGGTTAAACACTGGGAGGTCAGCTCAACTTTATTCCAAACCGGAATAATGATTGAACAATCAAAGGAAAGTTTGACCTGGTTGCGTGGGGCATAGGTGGGAGCCGGTGGAACCTGGACTCTCGATGGAGGCGCCTGGGTGCAGGGTATGGCTTCACGGCCCAGCCAAGCCTGCTCATATTTGGGAAGCACATGCTCGATGAGACGATGAGCCAAGACCCATTGACGGAGCGTTTCGCCCTCTCGTTCCAACGCATCTAGATCGTGAATCCGTTCGCGAATCGCCTTGATCCAGGCTTGCGGTTCATGAGGCAACCGAAAAATTGGGGCTTCTTGATGAGGGAAAATATCCGTTCCAATAACCGGATAGCCCAATATTCCATATTGTAAAATCCTGATGTCACTTTTGGCTTCATTAAATTCATTGGGAACCAATGGAGCTAGCGCAAGGTCAAGATTGAGTCTGGCCATTTTTTTCGGATATTGAGCCAGGTCAACCATAGAATACACTTCACTAATCACACCTGGGCTGCTGGCCGTCCGTGGTGCATCTCCAAGAAATACCCATTCGACTTCATCTTTCAATACCTCAATAATTGTTTCCAAAATCGCCGTATCACCTTTATGCACATTCGCTTGCCCTGCCCATCCAATTCGAGGACGGGAACCGACTCGACGTTTTGGTCTAAACTCCTCCCAGTCCTGTCGCACCAGAGAATTTGGAAGAACAATCGAATTTATCCCTCGTCTTTTCAAATCAGCCTGAATCGGTTCAGTGGAAACCGTCACACAATCCGCCTGGTCCATGAGCCGTAACATCTTCTCAATTTTCCCTGGAGGCAGAAATCGAAGATTCGGATTATCAGCGGGAATGTTCCACAATAAGTCATCACAATCATGGATGAGACGTGTACCCTGATACTGAACATTAGCCAGGTCAGCCGCATCCAACAAACACGTGCGCTGGATTACCCATACCTGGCCATTCCCAGCAGGGGGGGTTATATGACCGAGAATGATATTGGCATCGCTGACGATCGCTCCTTTCGTCCAGATCCTCTCACCAGCCAGAAGTGGTTGAAGGAGTCGAATACGCCCACAGATAGAATCAGACGCAATGACAGAAACCGTTCGACCACGCTCTCGGGACGGATACGGAGTGCTTTCCGGAGAAACTTTCTTTGGCTTTTCATCAGTCTGATTCTTTTGGCGAGTCGATTCGTCAGGCCGATTCTGACATACCGGGTCTTTACGAGATTCTTCAACAAAGGCAGATGAACAATAAAGCGGCTTCACACCTGTTTGATAATCCTGTCGATTTCTCTTCGCGATGTCCTCAACATTTTTTCGACGGGATTCATCTTTAAATGCCCGGTATTCCGCATGGGTCTTTTCTTCAATTCCATCTGTGGCCTTTAACGTGTCTCCATCGATATGGGCTGCCCTTCCAGCAGGAAGATGCAACCCCACTTGTTCATCCTCCATGTAGGCATTCTGCAATCCCTGTAACTGTATTCTCAGTCCATAATCCGCATCCTCTTCACCATATAATCCATAATCCTCACACC
>JACDDF010000520.1 GCA_013817135.1 Nitrospirales bacterium | reverse complement strand
CCTGTGCACGTGGCCCCTGGTTGTACAAGCAGAAGCCCGCTCGAATCAACTCGTTATGCCTTTTTCAGCAACCCCTAATTAATATCAATAATTTATGACGTATGGATGAATATCCATCAACGAAAAAAGTGGTGAGATGTTAAGGTTGATTTAACGAATGGAGTTAACGAGTTAACAGCTTCAGGTTTCGAAGATTTATTGGTTTGCTTGAATTGAAGGGGGATCGAATTTTATTGAGGGAAACTCAAAAAACCACCGGTGAGGTTAAAAACCTTGGTGAAGCCATGTTGAAGGAGAATCCGTGCCGCGAGATACCCGCGTAAACCGACACGACAATAAACGACGGTTTCCTGAGCGAGATCAAGTTCCTGAAGATGGTTTCTCAGTTCATCCACGGGAATGAGGCGGGCATGAGGAATATGCGCTTCTTGATATTCGTCCGTGGTCCGGACATCTAACAATTGGAGAGAAGGATTCGTTTTTATTTTCTGTTGTAATTCTTCTCCCGTAAGCGTCTTGACCTCTCCCCGTAAAGTGTTGGCGGCCACAAATCCCGCCATAATGACTGGCCCTTTGGCAGAATTAAACTGCGGGGCATACGCGAGATCGAGTTGTTCAAGGTCCTGGACTCGCATTCCGGCGTGTAACGCAGTGGCCAACACATCAATCCGTTTATCCACTCCCTGATCCCCCACAATCTGGGCACCGAACAATTTCCCTGTCTGTTGCTCTTCAACTAATTTCATGTGAAGCGCTTCTGCTCCAGGATAATACTCTGCGTGATCCAAGGGGTGGGTGAGGGAGACAAAGTAATTCAAGCCGTGGGCCTTGGCTTCGTGTTCGCTTAATCCCGTTTTGCCGGCGGTGATGCCCATGCTTTCGACAATCGCTGTCCCCAGTGCACCATGAAACTGTAAGTCTCCGCCCGCAGCATTGGCTCCGGCGACCCTCCCTTGCTTATTGGCGGGACCGGCTAGAGGGATTCGTGTTCGTTTGCCGGTTACGAGATGGAGGGTTTCGACCGCATCACCCGCTGCATAGATATCGGGGTCAGAGGTTTGCTGCCGTTCATTTACGGCAATGCCTCCCGCTGACCCAATTTCAAGCCCCGCCTCTCTGGCTAGCTTGAGTTCCGGTCTGACGCCGATAGAAAGAATGGCGAGGTCCATCGGAAGCCTTGTTCCACTTTCCAATTTGGCTTCTTTGGCGAACTCCCCGTCCTGCCGAAATCCCTTGATGCCGTCACCAGCAATAATCTTCACTCCCTTTTCTTGTAGATGATGGGCGACCAGGGTGGCCATATCAATATCAAATGGAGGAAGGATTTGAGGAGCTTTTTCTACAATCGTCACGGTCAATCCAAGGCCTATCAGGGCCTCGGCCGTTTCCAGTCCAATAAACCCGCCTCCAATAACCAAGACCTGCTGAGAAGGTTGGCTGGCGAGAAAGGTTTTGATGGCATCAGAGTCAGGAACGGTTTTGACGGTAAAGATATTCCTGGCGTGAATGCCAGGTATGTTGGGCATGATTGCCCCGGCACCGGGTGCCAGAATGAGTCTGTCATAGTGGTGCGAAGTGATTTCTTGAGTCAGCAAGTTTTTCACCTGCACGCATTTCGCCGTTCGGTCTATGTGAAGGACTTTATGAAACACGTGGGCCTGGACCCTGAATCGTTTCCAAAACCGCTCAGGGGTTTGAAGGAGAAGGTCATCCCGATCCTGAATAGTCTCTCCGACATAGTAGGGGAGGCCACAGTTGGCAAAGGATACATAGGGGCCTTTTTCAAACATCAGGATGTCTGCAGCTTCGTTGGTTCGGCGCGCTTTGGCGGCTGCGCTTGCCCCTCCAGCCACGCCTCCGATAATAATGATGTTGAGGGACATGTTTGCTGTTCTCCTTGCCTGACTTTAGACGACCAAATGAGCTTTGATGATATTGGTTCCGAAGGAATGCCCCAATTGTTCCCCTGTGACGATGACAATGAGCCGGCCTTCCTGAAGCAAACCTAGTGTTTTGAGGTGATCTTGGGCGGCATTGATTCGTTCATCGGTGGCATCAATCTGTGGAAATACACATGAGACAATGCCCCATACTAAAATTAATTGACGGGTGACGGTTGGGGAGGGAGTCAGTGCGATAATCTGGACCGTCGGTCGATGACGGGCCAATAACATGGCTGTATGGCCGGACTCGGTGAAGACCACGATGGCTTGGGCATTAACAGATGTTGCAAGAGAGACGGCAGCCTTACAGACTGCTTCCGGAGTCGAACGCACGACTCCTTTAGGCGAAATGAGGTTTTGGCTTTGGCGGAACATTTCTTTTTCTGCTTGTCGAATAATCCGATCCATGACCTGGACCGATTCGAAGGGAAAGTTTCCCATTGAAGTTTCGGCAGACAACATGACGGCATCCGTTCCGTCCAGCACGGCGTTGGCCACATCCGAGGCTTCCGCGCGAGTAGGAAAAGCATTTCGAGTCATCGATTCCAGCATTTGTGTGGCGGTGATCACGGGCTTTCCCATACGATTGGCCTGTGCGATGATCTGCTTTTGCAGAAGCGGGACTTCTTCCGGGCTCATTTCCAGCGCAAGGTCTCCCCTAGCGACCATCACCCCGTCTGCCACATCAAGGATTTCATCAAGACATGTCAGGGCTTCAGGCCTTTCAATTTTGGCAATGAGAGGAATCAGCGCTGATCGATCAGCCAAAGCCATTTGGAGTGTGTGAATATCCTGCGGACTTCGTACAAACGAGAGGGCGACATAATCG
>JACDDF010000026.1 GCA_013817135.1 Nitrospirales bacterium | reverse complement strand
GGGTTTCCTTCCTGGCTTTTTGGGAGACAGAAATTTTTCACTCTTGACTTCTCAGAAATTTAGCTTATCTTTGAAGGTATGAATCCAGAACGCATGTTAACCCATGATGAAAAAAAAGCCTCTGAGGCGGCCTTTCGGGGATTGCCGATGAATGATTCATGGACGGATTCTGCCAAAGCCGTCTATGAAGGTCTTGTTCAAGCATTAGGGAAGACACCTCTGAGCGATCTTGCTCCTTCAGAAAAAGAAGACACCGATTCCCAGGAAAGATCTAACCTTTTGCCTTCAGATTTCCCTGACCCATCGCAGTTAGCTCTTTCCCTGAGCTCAGGGGATATACCTGCAGAATTTGAATCACTCCCCATTGGATCCCGCAAAGAAGCCATTGAATCTGGAATACTCAAAGATGTCACGTCTATTGCTCAAAGCGTAGGGCTGGATTTCTGTGTGGGCATGACCAATCCGCTCTGGGACAAATACATCACGCCTTCTCCAGATTATACCGAAGAACTTATTCAAACACGTCTACGCGATACACTGGTGGCTGTCCGTCTCCGGTTGTCCATCCTGAAAACACCAACTCCGCTGGTGGATGTTCCCATCTTGTTACAGTTTTCTCCTGAACCGACCCCTCAGCTCTGCCTCACCTTCGCGCTATTTCACAAAGATCCAGTTGATGGCGATTGCCTGCTCCTGATTCATCCAGGCGAGGTCTTCGCGACCCGCCAAGCATTTGAGAATAATTAACCCGTTTTCCTCAAAAAAATCAGAACATTCTTGTCAGCAAGAAATGTCTTCCTTTAATTTCACACCGATAGGTGATGTGGTTGCTGCCAGCCGATTATGCTCAATATAGTCCCTCAGGATTGGGTTGGAACGCGCAACAATGAGGGATGAGGCGAAAACCAAGGGGAGTGAGAAGCAACGAAGTTGAAATCCAGGCGGTCTGCTCCTCCGCTTGGTGTTGCACATCGCACAAAAATGAGAAAGGCTATGGGGAACATCCCCAATTGCGAGAGAGGGTTCAAGCCCGTGAACTTATGGCTCACGGGCTTGATACCATCAGGCAGATAAGAAGGAAGAAAACCCCCTTTATTCCAAATCGCTGGGATTGTTGAATAACGCAGGCAAGGCAATATTGCCATGTCCATACTGCGGGAAATTCTGGGATTGAGAATCTCCAGGATTTAAATTGGAAGCCGTATCGTCCGGCGGAAACAAGACCAGAGTCTGTAGAAAATCGATAACCTGCCCTTGCTGCTCATCTGATAACCGGGCAAAGCGATCCCGTGCATTTTTCGCCTCTCCTCCATGTCGCATGATTACCGACCATAGATCGATACTCCTCCCGTCATGACCGTAAGGAGCAGTCGTACCCACTCCCCATAGTGGTTCGGTCATAAACTCCTTAGTCAATGAACCATCAAAATTACGTTCCCAAAAGTTTGAGCCTAAGTCATGGCGTTTGAAATCCGCATAGATATTCTTGACAACAAACCGCTTCCCATTGGGTTTTTTTACCGAAGGTGAACCTGAACCCTGGACTTCTTGGAACAAAGGAGTGGCCACGGCGAACAGATCATTGAAAATCCCTCGTCGACGGTCGTAAGTGGTCTCCACATCAGCCACCCGTCGATCTCTCTCAATGACCAAATTTTGGATATGACAGCTGGTGCATTGAATATCCTGAAAGAGCCTCTGCCCTTTTTGGCTATCTTTCGTCTCACGCCCAATAGCGGGCTTAAAATAATTCAACAAATAGAACTCGAGATGGTCCACCAGACTCACGGGCACTTCATTGGCAACCCCATCTCGATCCGAATCATCACTTTCACTGAAAACTACAGGAGCTTCGATGGTATCGGTCTTTCCGTTTAACACCATTCCCGATGGTGTCACCACTTCCTCCCCGACAGAAGCCTTGGACAGATCAGGATCAAAAGCCTCCATACCCATTTCCCCATTCAATGCCCCCACAACAAATTCCCTGATGGAAATGGTGCCGCCGTGATGAAAAAATGGCCGTACCCGCAAATCCGGATCAACGCCTTCTAGGTGTGATGGATCGACCGAACCGTCAGGATTGACTCTGATTTTTCCATAGGAAATGCCTTTACTCTCCAACGCCACCTCCACCGATCCTCGTCCGCCCTTGGCCTTGGCAATGGCCTGATCCCGGGACTTCCGAAGATCTTGGGTAATTTCATCGGCAAGCATTTCGATAATCCCTAACCCGAACAAATGCGGGGCATCGCGGCTATCCGGGCGGGTGAACACATCTCCACCAAATCCCGCCGAGCTACGTGGACGCCCGTGGCAGGCTGCACAACTATCGGTTAAACCTGCACCCAGGGAGGCATCAGCACTAATATCTCCAAATCCGTCACCATTGCGTGGGCCCATCCCTTGAGCTATGGTGAATTTTCGTTGAAAAAGATTCGACCACGACGAATCGAGCGGAACGGATCACGGCTAATAATATATAGCGAGGAATCGGGAGTGTTGATATCTCCCCGGCCAGCCCCAATTTGCTGCTCCAAAGATTTCTTAATCCCTGCCTGTTCAGAATTAGGATGTTGAAAAATGTCCGTTTCCTGTGCCTGCGCTTCAGGTAAACCTGTTACAAACGACAGCGTGCCCAGCACTAGAAATAAAAATAAAAGAGACAAACCATTTCTCCTAAACTCTCGCATGAGGAAATCCTCCTTCCTGGGAAAAAACAGTTGCAATTAATGAGGGGCAGTCAAACTTCTCTCCTAATGTGGAGATTTTTTTAATCGTTAAAAAATATATTTAGACAAAAAAGACTTTTTGGTTTATTTTTTGTCCAACGGAAAAGAACGTTAGCAAGTTCAATACCAGGACATCAAATACCAAAACCACAGGAATTTTTGCCCGTAGAGTGCAGTGGATTTAAGATTGTGAAATGTCATTCTACGACAGTCTGGATGTTCAGCTTCGATTTCTATTCGTATGCTTGATGAACGTTCGATACATTTTGGTCACCGTAGATATCAGGGTACCCGTTTGCCAGGACAATTTTGAAAAAGGAGATGCCCTTGTCCGCTGAAAATCTGCCACTTCACGAACCACCAGCCAATCCTTTCGGGGGGAAAACGTTAATTGTGGACGCAAAGCGACCGGATGGCTTCACGCTACCCAGTGAAGCGCTCGCTCAAGCAAAAGAGGATGATCAAATTTTCATTCGACCGGGGATTTATGAAGATCGATTGGTGCTGACCGAACGAACCATTCATCTTGTCGGCGCCGGCCGGGACCAGGTCACGATATTCAATCGCCGGAGCGGGCCTTGCTATCTTCAACGCGTCTCGGGAGGGCAAATCAGCGGAGTGACATTTCGGTATGTGGGCAGCGATCAACATTCTGCCCTGAATATTTTAGATTCGGTGTGCACCATATCTCACTGCAGGGCCACGGAAGGCCTCTTATCCGGAGTCGTCATTTATGGACCGGATTGCCGCCCGACCTTACTCGGCAACGAAATTTCTTATAATCGGGAGTCCGGCATTTTTTCTTTTGCCGGAGCTCAACCTTACCTGCGCGAAAATGCGTGTTTTGGGAATCACCATTTTGGAATTGCCGCACGGGACAAGGGCACTCGACCCGACATGATCAAAAACATCTGTCGGGAAAACATGCTCAGTGGCATTCTCCTCTTTCACCTCGCCAAGGCGCTTATCCTCGACAATACCTGTGCAGAAAATGCGCATTGGGGAATCGTGCTCACTCCGGACTGTGAAACTACCCCAAAATCCGAAGACCTCCACCAATCAAACAACCTGGGAATTAACCCTCGCGGGGCCTATACCCTCACCACAGAACCATTAGCCGATATTGGTCGCTAGATCGAATCGCCGCACGCTTGGTCATTCACCAGGACAATACAAGATGCTGGGCAACAAGGGTGTATGATAAGGTGGGCAACGTTGACAGGACTTTCTAGGACGATTCGAGATGAATGATAATCTGTGGCATCAACTGAACGCTGTTTTGGGTAGCCTCACGGTTACGGTGGGACTCTGGTTATTAGTAGGAGCTTTACCGATGCCTATCGGAATTGCTCTGGCCATCGGACTGGCTATCCTGTTGGCCTGGAAATGTCCGTCGATTGGATTAATCTGGGCGATCTCCACGCTCCTCTTAGGAGTAGAAAGTTTGGCGTGGCCCATCATGGAAATGGCAGATCTTAAAAAGCTGGGACCAGAACCGCCATTAGAAGAATTGGAACGAATTTTTACCGCCGTGTTGTTTGGCCTGTTTTCCGGTGTGTTCTGGATGACCTTCGCCTATGGCATTTTCAAACGGACTCGAGATAAGAACTCCCCAACCGCCCCTTCAAACACAGTTCCCAAAACAAAAAATCAGAAGAAACAGTCAAGAAGGCAATCAGGCTAATCTCGCGATGAGGCCAATCCGCTGCTATTGTATGTCCATGGGGTCCACATTGAATTCAACGACCACAGGATCTTTGGGAAATTCTGCTTCATACTTCCGCTGTATGTCTCGAAGGCCTCGCTGTGCTTCCGATAAATCATGCGTTTTCATTAAAAAAAGTACGCGATTTTTTTTAATCCGCCCGGGTTTCCTGGATACCATCGGCCCCAAAATCATTGATGTTCCGATGATCCCCTTTCCCTCTGCACAGGGAACTCTTCTCGTTTCAAACTCTCTCAATCGTTGATGCAGAAAGTCCACGACCCTTTGAACGCGTGGCATCTGATCCCCAGTTACGACCAACAAAATCACATGGGTAGCCGGGGGATATCCTAATAGGTCACGCAACTGCAGTTCCTGGTCATAAAACATTCCGGGACGCTGGTGCCCGATGGCAGTATGTACATGATGAACAGGGATTCTGGTTTGTAGAATTACCTCGCCTGGCTCCTCCCCCTTCCGGGCCAATGTGAAAGCCCTCGACAACATCTGAAACGTTCGTTCGGCTGATCGAAAGTCAGGAATATGGAGCCCAAGATCTGCTTGAGGGAACCCAATCACCGGAGCCATAGGTGGATCTGACTGATGAACTAAAAATTCGGTCCCAATCAATACTCCAATCTCCCTTTGCCGGAATTGGCGCAACATCGCATCGGCCGCCTCGGGAGTTTTCACATTCTCCCGATCGAACCGACCGACAGAAACCTCCGGAAAAAGACGGGTCACCTCGTCTTCCAATCGCTGGGTTCCCGTGCCAGAAAATCGAAACACCCTGCCCTGACAAGTGGGACAGATTTCAGGAGGTGGTTGAATTCCATCACAGTAGGTACACACCAAACGTGAAGGGCGCTGATAGAGTTTCAATGGAACTCCGCAAGTGGGACAGATCGGAGCCTTTCCACAATCTCGGCATACCAGGGCACCGGAAAACCCCTTGCGATTGAGAAGTAAAATAATTTGCTCACCCTCCTTCAGGGCCCGAGTGATCCTGGCAAGTAAAACCGGAGATAGGATGGTCTCATAAGGTAAGGTGCGTAAATCGACCATTTCCACCTGAGGAATCTGCTGTGATGGGCGTTTCAGTGCCTCACCGACCTGCTCTGTAAAACGTCCATATAGCTCCAAAGAAGGCCGCGTCGAACCATAGACCACGAGTGCCTGCTCACATTCGCCTCGCATTCGCGCGACTTCTCGAGCGTGGAAATACGGAAGATGCTCATCCTTATAGGACGGATTCTCCTCCTGATTGATCCAAATGAGCCCCAAATTCGGAACAGGCAGGAATAGCGCAGACCGAGTCCCCACCACGACCTGTATCTCGCCCTGTCGAATCCGTTCCCATCGGGCAGTACGAGCCATTGTCGAAAGATGGCCATGATAGACCTCAACCTGAAAATTGCCAGCGAATCGAACCTGTTCCCCGAGGATTTCGACTTCCTGCACTTCGGGAGTAAGGATGAGCACTCGACGGCCCTGATCCACAATGGTCTGAATCATCTTAAACAACAGATCCTGTCGGACGGATTCTGAGCCCACAACAGGCACCTCCTGAAAACCACCGGATTGCACCGCAGACAACAGATCCTTCCATATCCGGTTGCCGTCAAAGGAGCTGGACTCCATTCGTTTGGCAGATTCCGGCAGTTCCCTAGCTTCCTCTTCAGGAGAATCAAATAACCCTCGGATAATAGAATGCACCGGCTTTCGTCCAGCACTGATTCCACGGACCGGACTTGGAGCCTTGGATCCTGAGGGCATGGTCGTCTGTTCAATAATCCATCCATTCTTTTTCCCACGAGTCAGAATGGCTGGAACATTGTTCATCGTTCGTGTAAGAGAGGACCGGAGTAACCCCCTGGGAGCCCGCTCTAACTTTCGAAGGGCCAACTGGACGTCAGATGGCAACAACCTGTCCAACAAGGCCTGACGACCTTCGTCGGTTAAGAATACTCGCCTCATCACTTGTATCGAATGTGGGGGAACAATTAACCGCAAACATGCGGCGAAAGGAGCCAGATAATAATCTGAAATTTTTTCAACCAACCGAAGAAGGTTGTGTTCCAAAGGACGGCTCCCGACATCGGCATCCAAAGAAAGAATGTCGCGTAGGGGTTTATGACGGAACTGAGATTGGAGGGAGGAAGAGCTTTGGGCCTCAAAGATGGTGACGACCACTCCAGAAACGACAGCAGAGCCTAATGGCACTACCACGGGGCTTCCCACATGAAGCAGGGAAAGCAGATTGGGGGGGACTTGATAGGTAAAGACCTGAAAGCGCCTGCCCGGAAGGACAACGTCAGCAAGCATGAGTGATTGCAATTGTCATGAGCACTCAATTCTACCAGCGGTTTGCTTTGTCCACAACGCTATTCAACCTCTAGACTTCAGACCAACAAATATCATGTGGACCACGAGTATGCACATGGTCTCCAAATTATTCTCAATCGCCTTGCGCGCTCATCATCATAGTCACTGCGTAGCATATTCCTTAGAAATAAATCCGGCTGCCAGATTCCATCACTGAAGCTTCCGGCAATCCTGTTTGAAAAGACACCTTGACGATTTCTATAAAAACAGGAAGGATAGGAACGACTTAGTCAAGAATCAGTCGGGCCACAGTCCTTTGCCCGTACAAGATACAGATAGAGAGAAAAAACGGGAGAAGCAACGGAATCGGAGAAGGAGGATAGCAAGATGGGAGGCTTGGAAACACTTGGAATCTTGGCTCTATTGATTGGAATCATTGGCATCGTTGTTCTTCTAAAAAGTCGAAATAAATCACATTAGGGATCGGCCCGTTCCCTCCGTGAACACGATGACATTCAATTGTCCTGAAGGACCACTTCAGGACGTCAAGACGTTCTTTGGAGACAAACACTCGAATCTCTTCATTGAGGGGCTACCTCAGGCAACAACAGGCAGGATCAAGACTCGGGGATTTTTTTGAGGCGACGGTCCAAAGCAAAGCGGGTAATGCCAAGGTATTTGGCAGCCAGACTTTTATTATAATCAGATAACCGCATAACTTCCTCAATTAAATCGCTTTCAATGCCCGCAAGGGTTTGTTCCCCGAGAATCATTTCCATGCGAACCACCTGGTGATCCCCTCGAGCGACTGCATTGACTGAAGAACGTGCCTCTTCATGGACTTCACGAGGCAGATCCCCTTCCGTCAAGCTTTTCCCACGACAAAAAATAGTCGCACGCTCCATAATATTTTCCAATTCACGAATATTTCCCGGATACGGATAGCGTTCCAACAGCCGTTGGGCTTCCTGATCAATAGCTGTGACCTCTTTACCAAGTTCGCTGCTTTGTCGAACTAACGTCGCTAGAGCCAGCGGGATAATATCCTCTGTTCGATTCCGTAATGGTGGAAGAGTCATTGACACCACATTCAGCCGAAAAAACAAGTCCTCCCGAAATCTACCTTGCGTCACATCTTTGCGCAGATCCCGATTGGTGGCCGCGATTAGACGAAAATCCACATCAATATCTTCTTGCCCACCCAACCGCTTAAACGAACGTTCTTGTAAGACTCGAAGCAATTTCGCTTGCATTGAGGGATTGAGGTCTCCAATCTCATCTAAAAAGAGGGTCCCGCCTTCGGCCTGCTCACAGAGGCCGGGTTTGCGCTGGTTTGCCCCTGTGAAGGCCCCACGTTCATAGCCAAATAACTCACTTTCAAATAATTCCTGAGGAATGGCTGTGCAGTTCACTCCCACAAATGGACCTTTATCCCGAGGACCATTATGATGAAGCACTCGGGCGACAAATTCTTTACCTGTTCCCGTTTCTCCAAAGAGGAGCACCGTCGTTTTCAGATTTTTTGCCATTTCCTGAATTTGTCCAACCAATTCTTTCATACTCGGACTATTGGAAATCAAACCGTTTAAGGCATATCGACCTGGCCTATCCTGCGTTTCAAAGTCGATACGGCGACGGAGAGTCAGATAGTCCAATGCTCGATCGATCACAGGTTCCACGCTGGAGAAATCGACGCTTTTAATCAGAAAATCATAGGCCCCGAGTTTAATGGCTTCCACCGCCTCTTCAACCGTGCCATAGGCTGTGAGCAGAATGACCAAGGCTTGCTGAGATTTGGCACGAATATGCTTGAGAGTCTCCAGCCCGCTTAAACCGGCCATTTTCAAGTCCAACAAAATCAGATCAGGGACATCATGATCAAGGGCTTCCAATAAGGCTTCCCCCGAAGCGAAGCTCCGAACTTGATGGTGTCGCTTCGCGAGCCGCCGGCTGATGGCCTGGCGAACCACATCATCATCATCCGTGATAAAAATATTGGCACGCATTGGTTACACCATTGGGAGTTGGGGTTGGCAAACGCAAGGAAGCCACCATGTCATAGTGGTCCCAAGGCCTGACTGACTTTCCGCATGAATTTCGCCTCCATGGGCTTCGATAATATTTCGACAAATAGGCAATCCCAATCCGGTACCGCGATTTTTGCCGATGGTGAAAAACGGCTCAAAAATACGAGGAAGAGCACTTGGACTGATTCCCGTTCCATTATCTTTAACTTTAAGACGAAGCCCAGGCTTCCCTTCGATGGTTTCCTCTTCAATGGACAGACTAAGGCATCCACCACCAGACATTGCCTCAACGGCATTTTGGATCACATTGAGCAACACTTGCTTGATTTGATCTCGATCAGCCTGGATGGTTTCAAAATTTGCTGACGGATGAAATTCCACCTGAATGGTCTTTTGTTTTATTGGTTCATTGAGCACCTGCAAGGACTCCAAAACCAGATCTTTCAATTGAAAGGTCACGGGAAGCAAATCTCTTGGCCGCGCAAAGTCAACAATTTGATTCACAATCCTGTCCAATCGCCGGGTTTCCTTGAGAATAGTCACGAGATCTTCATGCCGTGAATCACCCTCAGAAAAATCATCCATGAGCAACGTCGTGGTTGACCCAATACCCACCAGCGGGTTTCGAATCTCATGGGCAATACCCGCAGCCATTTGACCCAGCGTAGCCAATCGTTCAGATCGGTTCAGCTTTGCACGCATATGCTCTAAAGCCGTGATATCCACATTGAACCCTTGGTATACCATCGTCTGCCCACCTTCGTCTTGAATCGGTACTGCCCGACATAAGACCTTTCGAACAGTTCCGTCCGGATGCAGAAAGCGAAAGACTCCTTCAAAAGGCTCACCCTGATGACAGGCTTCTTGAAAAGTCCCGCGCACACCCTCTCGATCATCCGGATGAATGGCCTCCCACATGTGTTCAGGATCTAACACCTCATCGGAATTCCTGCCAGCCAGAATCCAATTCTGCCGGTTGCTAAAAATCAGTTGAACTTTTTTTGCCGTGAATATCCCGATGGGCGCATAATCCACTATTCCTCGATATTTGGCCTCCGAAGAGGTTAAATCATGGTTCAGCGTCCGGAGTTCCTGTTCCGACTGTTCGATACGGCGGATATGATTCCGGATTTGAGTGCCCATTGTCTGCATGACTTTCGTCAATTCCCCAATTTCATCGTCTCTTTGGAAAACTGGAATATTCGGGATGGTCCCCCCGGAAACATTTTCCACGGCCTTGACCAAGGTCGTTAAGGGACCCGTAATAGACCGCGCAATGAGATGAAGTGGGACCAGCAACAAAATCAACGCCAACGACCCTCCCCACACGACCACCCCCATCAGGGCCGCTCGGTCTGCGGCGCTACTCCCAAGTGCCTTTTGCAGTTGCATGACTTCCCGCCGATCAAACCGAGCCATCTCTTCTCGGATCGCGAGCATGAGTGTACGACCTTTTTCACTCTCGACATAGTTCATGGCCTCCTCCGGGTGCCCCGCTTTGACCCGTTCAATAATTCGATCTTTGTCGTTCATTAATTGGCCGATCATTTTTTGAACAGATTCTATTAACTGTCGTTGGGCCTCAACAGGCTCGACCATCTGTCTCAAGGAATTCCCGAGTAACATCACTCGTTGCCTGGCCGCCAGATAGGGCTGTAAAAACGGAGATTGTTGGGTCAGAATAAAGCCGCGAAATCCGGTTTCGAGATCCACAACCAATCGCATATACTCAGATGACGCGCTTTGCACATGATACACATCATTGAGGCGGTCCTCATCCAGCGAAAAAGTCTGCACACTCCTATAGGTCACCAGGCTCAAAATTAAGACGGCCAAAACTGGGACCCCCGAGACTAAAAGAAGTTTTCTGGCAATCGGAAGATTTAAAAATAATTTACTGAGAGACATTGGCGATCCTCCAACCCCCCCTTGAGTTCCCTTCAATCCTTGCCTTAACAGGCCTGCCATACCACATTAGGACCCTATCCACTATACCCAATCTCATTATGGGAGGTGCCCAACTCATGATCATTCCTCTACTCAGAGTCTATTTCCTGAACACGTTGACCAGATTGTCCGACTCCAACTAACGGAGAAAGATTCCATGGTCAGATTAGTATAGTCCGTGATCCCAGGCGAAAATAAATAGCGGGAAAAGCCGTCTGAAGAACCCGATGATTCACTTTGAAAAACCCCACGCCCACCGCAATGATGACTGCCCTCACGGTGAGAGCATTTAGAAAGGCTGACAGATATGCTCTCATTCCCGCAAATAACATAGGCAGGTTCGTCTTCAATCTGCCATCCAGTAAAACTTTTCCCAGAAACAAACAACAACAAATTTTGCATGAAGTAAATCCCGACCACCATGAAAATACGCAGGAGAATCCCCTGAAAATTGTTCAATGCTTCGTGGTAGACGGTTGCTGGCTTTGCCAGTCCGATCAGCATTGCTTCAAGGGCCAAACAAACCACCAGGCTGCAGAGAGTAAATTTAAACGCCATTGCCAGGGTAAAAATAAATTCAAGAGCAAAGCACCGGCCCGTGACTGAGGGGATACAACACAAAGGGACAAATAAGCAGGAAAGCGAGAACCGTTCCCTTGTACCACCTCCGAGCATGGTCGAAAAAATCTTGCTCAAATGCACGAAGGAAACTTAATGCCATATTACAAAATCTTTCCAAATATGATTCATGAGCGAGCGGTCAAAACGATCGTACTCTACCTTACCGTCAAAACCGGTTCTTTGAGGGCTTGTGGCCCAATTTGCACTGTCTTCTTT
>JACDDF010000519.1 GCA_013817135.1 Nitrospirales bacterium | reverse complement strand
TGACAATCGTTTTGACGTTATAGAGTCCGAGGCCCGTCCCTTGGCCCTTAGGTTTAGTTGAGAAGAAGGGATTGAAAATTTTTTTGAGGTGTTCGGGGGAAATGCCACTGCCAGTATCGCTGATGGCAATCTGAACTGTTCCATTGCTGTGTGAGGTGGTAATGCTGAGGCTGCCTTTTTCTTCCATGGCATGAATGGCGTTGGTAATCAGATTGATGAATACCTGGAGGATTTCTTCGGGTTTCGCCTGGACGGTCAAGCCGTTTTGGTAATGTTTCTGAACCGTAATTTCTCGAAATTTTGTCGCAAACCTGGAAATGCTTAAGGCTTCATCCAGTCTCGCATGGAGGTCGATTCGTTCGAGTTCCTGATGACTGGATGTGCGAACATAGTCAGTGATATTTCGAGAAATGGCTTGAATGCGTTGCGCCGCCTCATGGATGCTGGCGGCATGTTGTCGAATGCGATCGAGATTGGTTTCCTCTTGAATTTCTTCGGCCATCGCCAAAATGACATACAGAGGGTTATTAATATCATGGGCAATCCCCGAGGCGAAGGTTCCCATACTGGCTAATTTTTCCGATTGAAAGAGTTGTGCTTGGATAAAGGTTTGATGTTGGATCAATTCTGAGAGAACTTTGGCGGCGGTCCCTCCAAGTACTTCCGCCCCGCTGTGTTTGTGCTCCGTAATGTATGAAGGAAGAATGGGATCCCCGGTCACGTCGATGATCAAATTCAACTTGTCTTCCTGAATAAGCTTCAGGGGGTGAGAGACTGTCGGGATATTGTGAAGTCTGGCAAGTTGAAAGCCCAAGGCGTGAGGATTGGTGTCGGCAATGCCCAATAGACGGATATGGGGTAAATTAAGAAAGGATTCCAACATGGCCGTTCCCCCCTTGCCGGCCCCGAGAATGGCAACGGTAATTGGAGGATCAACGGTTGACATGGAATCCCTCCTTGATTGTTGGAGTAGAGGATGAGGTGAGGCTAGGGTCGAGTGCGGAGCATAAGATGTTTCTCCATGCTGCAACGTCCATATGGTATAAAGCCCTATCTTGAGGATAGGGCCTTACTCGATATACCATAGCCTTCTTCATGGGGAACGATTATCCCGTGAGAAGAACCTCGGACTCTGAAAAATCAGTTCCGTCAGATTACAGGCTGAGATCTCGTCTTTCCATGGCAGTGGCCACAGATTTAATTAATTTTTCCTTTTCAACCGGTTTGACGAGATAATCCACGATCCCTTGCTTAAGAAATCCCGTGGCCATTTCCATGTCCGGAAATCCCGTGAGTACGATGAGTGGAACGCGTGGGTATTGTTGCTGAAAGTAGTTAATGGCTTCGACGCCGTTGATTTTTGGCATTCGAATATCGGAAATGATGACGTCCAACATTAAGGGGTTTTCGCCTGACTGCACTTCCTGAATAGCCTTTTCCCCATCCTCAGCCTCGATGACATCATATCCGGCCTTTTCGAGAGTCATCCGCACAACTTTTCGGACATCGGGCTCATCGTCCACGACCAGAACCAGGCCGTTGGTTTTGTGTCCTCCAAACATTGCTGCAGTTGTTTCCGCCATCACTGTTCTCCTTTGTTGTTAGGTGAGTAGCCTGATTGGATTTTCAATTGGTCAAAGGGAAAAGAAGAATGTTCTTATCTCTTCTGAATGAACGATTTTATCGTAATCAACTAATAAGAGAAAGGGTTAATTTGGCCTTAATAATGGGCATATTGGGAATGCCAAGGGAGGTTATAGGGTAAATCTCTCTGGCATGCCCAATACTCCTCCTCAAGCCTGCCTGTGAATTGTCCTGTTTTCCGCTTAGATGATTCTCTTTCTCTTGCGGGTGCCAAAAGTGAACTCGCATTCTTAGAAAGTGTTGGCAATGGGCTGGTGTCTCCCTTATTCAACCTGCATTCATCATCTCGATGTTTGGCTTGGATGGTCAGATCCCGCCATGGACTCTATGGAAAAATTGGGAAGCAAGGGGGATGAGTTCCTGGCGGGTGCCTTGCTGGATGGCCCGGTGTGATGATTGTGAAGGGAACGATTACAGTCATTCTCTCACGAGTTCATATAAATTTTTCGACGAGGTACGGTATTCTGGAAAGAGATGGGATTGATCGGTTTCCCATGTTAAAAGGCGAGCGGCCGTGTTGAAGAGGGAATGCGGATCATCAATCAACAAACATGATAGGGGAGGAAAATTCTGAAGGACGGGTTTAGGAGTGTGGTTACTTCGTGGTCAAGATGACCGTTCCCTGCCAATCCGGGGACGGAGGATGGCTTCGATAATGACTGCATAGGCTCAAGTAAAAATGACTGGGACCGTCTTCCCCCCGATGGTGAATGCAGGTTCGAAACGATTCTTCCGCCTGGTCCCACCGACGGGCATGAAATAATTCTAATCCGTGTGAAAAAAGATGGATGGCTTCCTGACACATAGCATCCGCTTCGGTTTCCCGACAGAGGAGTTCATAAATCACCACCGGCCTCGTTTTCCCGATTAATTGAAAAATTCCTACCTTTCGGGTGAGAATGCCGGAGAGGTCTTTTACGACGAGTTGAGAAGCCAGCAGTCGAGTGCCGAGCTGCTTATTGAGGTTCTCAATCCGGGAGGCGGTGTTGACGATATCGCCCAAGGGGGTGTAGGAAAAATACTCCCCGGCCCCGACATCCCCCGTAAACATTGGGCCGCCACTTAATCCCACACGGGTGGGGAGGGAATAGCCAGGCTCCGACTTGTTGAATCGAGCTACTGCGGCCAACAGGTCC
>JACDDF010000025.1 GCA_013817135.1 Nitrospirales bacterium | reverse complement strand
GAGGAAGACTTCCTTGAAGTCGCCGAATCGATCATTCCCCAGATCAGATTTCGTCATGCCCATGATCCCTCCCATGCGTGGTCGCATATGGCAGGCTCCTTGATCGGGGCATCGTTGACCTTACCCGTGATGAATGGTGAATTGAAATTGGGTACCTGGCAGTCAGTGCTTTTAGTTGAACTAGACGGTCCCCGGGAACGCCAGCTCGTGGTGGGTTTAGCCGCTGTGGTTTAAAATGCTGGCTGTTTTTCCACTCCGTGAAGCCGGGGTTCGTCCAGGGTTCGTCCCGGCAGCCGTCGAAAAAAAAGAAGTTCCAGAAGGGGGAGGAGGGATTTGAAATTTCTCCTGCCAAACTTGCCACATCACCTAATTTTACAGACCTCCAACTTGACATATTTGTTCGGTTGACCAAGAATTCGCCCGTTATATTTCATTTGGGCAGATGTGCGTTGTGATTAACCAAAATTATGCGGCAACCTAAGGGGTGAAAGTCTTTATTTGCTACAATAAGGCAGGCAAGGTAACTTCCTAGGGTCAGATTTTGCAACAAGATGATAGCGGATAGGCACACTGTGGGATAGTTGAGTGAAGTCGAAAGCAGATTGCGTGATTGCAAGACCTGACCCTCGACACGTCGAGCAGCAGCATCACAGAACCAGTCCATCCTTAACGGCGCAATAGACCCGCGCATAACTGTATTCGATGACGTGACGATTGTATTTGGCCAGCATTTCCATGTCATTGCGGTAGTAGGACACGTTGACTTCGACCGTGGGACGCCGATCGTAATTCGCCAACATTTTCTCAATTACCTCAGCAGGAAACCTACCCTTCAGGATTTCTCGGGGTTCAGCGAAGATATAGTATATAAAGGCAGTGGAACACAGATTGAAGGAGAGCGACAGCCGCTTATCGTCGTCGGGCAGCGGTTGATTGCAGCCTCTGTCGCATAAAAGGCAGTGATGCTTGTCGTATTCATACACAAATACGGAGGCGCTGAATTTCCTATTCTCAAAAATGCCCTTAATAATTTGCTCAAAGAAAGGGAGATGCCCGTCGCCGAGCGGCACGAGCAACATGAAAAGCACTTGCAACCACTCGATGTATTGGCGGTCGCTTATTCCCAACAGGGAACAGAGATAGGCCTGGTGTGGCTTCTTGCCAAGGACAATTCGATGATAGCTTTCAAGGAGGCCTGGGTCTGTCGGCTCCATTGAAGCCAGGCAGGGGAAGGTGTTGAGAACCTTCTGGATTGAAAAAGGATTTCTGACAAGGTTGAGCAGCTTAGCCGCGAAAAGGTTGATGACCTGGGCCTTAGCGTCGCCACCGCGAGCATTGAGTTTGGTTAGCAGGCTTTTGGTGTGTATCTCAATGCTGGCTTCATATTTCTGGAATGCATCCTCAAAATTCGCCCTTAGACTGCTGTTATCAACGACATCAAAACTGAACAGGTCGAACAATGATAGGTTCTTGCCGATGGGCATCCCCTTCTCGCTTTCGAGCTGGAGCGTATAGTTTTCTCTGTCCGTTACGAGAAATGAGTAAATACACTGATTGCGTGCATCCGCCTGCGGATTCATGGCATTGAGCCTCTGCTCGACTTGCGTGAGAAAGTGCTGATGGCGCGTGTTATTCTCCAGCCATGGAGAACTTATACCACTGTGACGACGCCAAAGCCATGACAGCCACGCGCACTCATTATGATTCTTTATAGAGGCAGCAACAAATGAAGCTGGAACTCCAAGAAGACGTTTTCACAAATGTGCTCTGTAAAGAGATAATTACGCCTGGCATCTGGCCAATCGATGTCATTGAACGATTGCTGTCCCAGCAACTCACTGCCAGTTTTGAAGAAGCCAATTCGATAAAATTTCTTAGGCGACCAAAGATGCATATTTTCCCCAACTATAATAAGAACCGCTGGCCAACATTGCCTGATTTGGTTCAGCATGGTTATAAGACATGGTATTCAGAAATTCGGTTTTCTACCGATCATTCGGAATCTTTTGAAGATAAACAAATTGAACATGCAGGCATTATCCTTGAGGAAATGGAATTCGGATGTGGCCTAAAACGGGCCTACCAAATAAAAAGCAAGAGGTTAAAAAAACAAACCAATCATATTTTGCGGATGAATATTCTACGTATTGATGGTCATATTTTTGAACGAGTGCGCACAGCCTTGCAGAACACTCTTGTCGAGCAACCATACATCGCAAACCCGAAAGCCTGGCCACATGACTATGGCGGTGGTGGGAACATGCCAATATTTCAGTTTGTGTCATTTGATCATCTTATGACTGGCACACGGTTATTCTGTAGCTGTGCCAGACCGGCACATAAGAAGATGCTTGCCAGGGCAAAATTGGGAGCCCCTAGTTTTGCGCCAAATTCTTGGCCACATAAGGTCATCGGCCTTTTATCAAAAGCTGAATACGGCGAAGTGGTGTGCCATCTTTGTGTTTCCCAAACCCATGGAGCAGATGTTGCAGCAGCACGCTATGGCGACAATATGCATGAATTTCTTGATGCCTATAAAGACCAGCTGGTACTAGGTAGTGAATTGGATGAACGAACCGCTAGGGCAGATGTTCAGCAGAAGCTAAATCTTAGCCGATGGATTCAGGAAGCCGAGCTTTATCGCATGATTAAACAAATCTTTCCCAATGAACTGGTGTTCCGCGAGGCATCTCCATTTTGGCTTGGGCGTCAACGCCTTGATGTGTTTCTTCCTCAATTGGGGCTTGCCTTGGAATATCAAGGAAAGCAACATTTTGAAGCAGTTGAAGTTTTTGGTGGCGCGGAAACCTTCAAGCGAACACTTGAACGTGACGCGTTGAAAGAACGTCTGTGCAAGGAGAATGCTATCGAGCTTGTTTATATCAAGTTCAGCGATCCTTTGACGCTTCCAAGTCTGCGTCATCGCCTTCGCCGGTTTGTCAAATTTTTATGCTGAAACCACAATATTGTTTCACAGATTCCGGTTTGCCTGTTTGATGTTTCGCGCCGCTTGCGCCGAAATCTGCGATGGTCTGGGGGCAGGTCTTGCAAGATGCCATCGGATGGGCACGCTGTGTGATAGTTGAGTAAAATCAAAAGCAGATTGCGTGATTGCAAGACCTGATCCCCGACCTGTTTTCGCATAGTAAATGTGCCATTTAGCAAGGTAGATTGGTTACTGTTAGTTATTGTTCAGGAGGGGATGTTAGTCGATTGATTTCAAAAAGCTAATTATTTGATAATTTCCAGAGAACAAGAGGCTTGAATAATTGGGTATCGAGGATAAAGAAATTGACCGGCAGCATTGCTTGGCTATCGTCCATGAGTACCTTAGATGTCGTGATTCATTTGAGTTATTCGCTTCGGTTGCAGGGAAAATAATAATGCAGGGCCACACTAGAGAAACGTCTTATAGAGCATATAACGCATATGCCAGCTTCATTCTTCATCTTTATGAGTTTTTAATTTCCCTGCATGCACGGGACCTTGGCGTGACTGAAATCAAAGCCAAAAAAGGAAAAAACCAGCATGACCTACTTGATATTCTTATTCAATCGACTGCCAATAAAGTCGTTAAAAATCGTATCTTTAGGATTGAGCAAGGGCTAGCCCCCGAGTGGGAAAATCACATTAGCTCCTATCAACGAATCATGCCAATTCCGACTCAATTCGCGCAGGATCTTAGGCGAATGCGCAATAAGGTAGCGGGCCATGTCACGTATGAACGCATCAGACAAATGGACCTCACAAAATTTTATGAGGCTAATCATCCCTATCTTTATCTTATGTACCGTGATTGTGGCGATTGGTGGGCCAATCGGTCCGAGGATTTCCCCGAGATTGAACAGGTTACAGATTTTTTAGGGGCTATTGCGCGCAATCTTCATAGTGAAGACAGCACCGAATGATGTTCAACTGTACCCTGTGGGTCGGGCTAGCTTCTCGGGTCAGAGCTTGCAATATGAGAATGGATTCCTTGTGGTGGATTATTTGAGTGAATTTCAAAGAGGATTGTGGTACTGCCAGACCAGTCCTCAGAGACTATTCCCATAGATTTCTTCCCTCTCTTTCCATCGAACCGACGCCTGCTGTTCGGCCTTCTGGGCGGACGCTCTTCAAGAATTGGCGGACCTTGTTTGAGCAAAGCGAGTTGGTCAGCCCTCCTGTTTCCTGCGTCCGTTTAATCTAAAGAGGCCGAACTGGGCGTCAATGGTTTTGGATCCTTTTCCCGAGAGAAAAGGACTTCGGCTGCCGGGCCGAAACCCGGTTAGGTTTAAAAAATGAATGAAGAAACTGTTATTTGTCTGTAGTGGAAATCTGCTTCGCAGGCAAAAGACAGAGGTCATTTTTTCCGAATACGAAGTGGTCGAATACAGATGATGCTCTATTTGGGATGGGCTCACGCCATACCTTGAATTCAACTTCACCTGAGCGGGAAACGAGTTCTCAGTCAACCAAAATTGCGATTGATTCGTATTCTTTCGCGAGCCCTTAGGTCTTTTTTTTATTCTTTTGCGGTTTTCTTTTTTTTCTTTTTTTCCTTTTCTCCTCCTCTTCCTCCTCTATTTCTTTTAGCAACTCTTCCAAGCTGGGTTCCCCGTTGGGATGTGTCACCGTAAAGGCATAATCCTTTTTCGTGATTTTGATGACATCGATCTCTTGATCTAAAAACCCCTGAATCTCCTCAAGTCGTACCTTTTCTTCTTTGCTGCAGAACGAAATCGCAATCCCCTTTTTGACACCCCGCCCGGTTCTTCCCACACGATGCACGTAGTTTTCTGCCTTATCCGGCAAGTCATAGTTCAGCACATAATGCACATCCGGAATGTCGATGCCGCGTGCGCTGACATCTGTGGCGATTAAGACCTGACAGGCCCCTGCTTTAAATGCGTTCATCACCGCAGCCCGGTCACGCTGATCCTTTTCCCCGTGAATCGTCAGCGTGGCTATTCCGACACGACCCATCGCCTTGGCGACCCGTTCAGCGCGCACTCGCGTCCGGACAAACACGATCACCCGGCTCTCAGGATTATCGGTCAGGAACCGCTCCAGGAAAAACCGTTTATCATCCATTTCAACGAACATCACATAGTGAGAGACACTTTTGGAGACACGATTGTCCGGCGAGATTTGAATCCGGATAGCCGAACTCCTCACCTGAGAATACGCCAGTTTTTTGATGTCGGCATTAATGGTTGCTGAGAAAAAGAGCGTTTGATGTTGGTATGGCAGCTTTTTTTTGATCGCATGAATATCTCCAATAAATCCGAGATCGAGCATGTGATCAGCTTCATCCAACACAAGGGTTTGGACCCGGTCCAGCAGAACATACCCCTGACTGATCAGATCAAACAGTCGGCCGGGTGTCGTAATGAGCACATCGATGCCATTCTGAAGTGTTTGTATCTGCGGGTCCTGCTCAACGCCCCCATACATGGCAAACGCCTTGACCTTGGTCTGTTTGGAAAGCTGGGCAAAGACCTCTCCAATCTGCATCGCCAGTTCGTGCGTCGGCACCATGACAATACATTGGATACCATTGGAGCGTTGACTCCTTTTCCACTTGTCAATGTGGTTAATGATCGGGATGGCAAATGCTGCCGTCTTCCCCGTTCCTGTTTGGGCGATGGCCAGAACATCTTCCCCCGCCATGATCGAGGGCATGGCTTTAAATTGGATGTCCGTTGTTTTCACAAACCCGAGTCGGGACAGGTTATTTTTCAAAGCATCTGAAATGGGATATTTTTCAAACTTCATGGCGTTTCAAATCCTCTTCTTCTCATCACATTCGGCATAACAGGGGGGATCATTCTGGTCTCGGACTGTGCCCCAGTCTACTCGGAAATGATCAGACGGGCAAAAAACACTACGGAAAAGCAATGGCAAACACAAGTCTTCCTGCAGGATCCCTTTTTACTCACCAATAGAAGATGGGTCTCCGGTCAAGGTTGTTGTTGAGTTCATGAGTTGATGGGGCAGGATTTGCCACAGGACAGAGGAAAGCAGGTGGCGTGATTGCAAGGCCAGACCTCAGAGATGACCTCAAGGCAAGTTCTTGCAGACGTTAGCTTCGAAAGCCATGAAATTTGTATGTGGTCAACGCTCTGGCATGCAGAAGGCCCGCCGACTCCTAGTTGCGCCTCGCTAGCTCCAGATGTACCGCAACCCCAGGGCTGTAGCAGTGCCCCGGGGTTTAGCTTGCATGCTGATACGTCTTGTACTTCCCGTTAGCGGCAGAAACTTGAACGTCTGTGTCGCTACCTCACGCGCCAGGGTCTGGGCCATAAACGGCTGCGCGCCCCCCCCTGGCCGGCGAGGTCGTCCTCCAACTCAAAACGCTGTATCGCGATGGGACCACGCATCTGGTGATGAGCCCGCGGGAATTCCTGCAACGCTTGGCCGCCCGCGTCCCGCGTCCCCGGCTTCATCTCAATCGCTTCCATGGTGGGGCTGTTGTAAACAAATGTCCCACCTTATCAGGATGGAATAAGCAAGGCGGCGTTCCCTGCCTTCGCGTTCGCCGCTGAAGCCAGCTTTCGCGCGCAAGCGCGTAGGCAGGTCGCCATTTTTCCGTGTTCACTTACTGGAAGTACGCTCCGCGCGCAAAACCGGCTGCGGCCTTGTTGAATGAGCTTTGAAAGCCAAGATGCCTCAGACATCCAACGTGTCTGTGGGCGTATTTGCCCTTGAACAAATAAGTATTCAACACGTCCCTACTAAACGCACCACTATGAAGCGAAAGGCTGGGCCTGATTCATGAAAAATGGGCCAATCCGGCCCGTCTCGAAGGGGGAACTCACGGTTTTCAGACAGCAGGGGCTGGGGTTTGACCCTTCAGCGGGTTCTTTGGTACGTTGCGGGCCACTCAAAAAAGCCGTTTAAAATTCCTCTTCCCTGGAACAAAGTCCGATTTGATGCCAGACTACCCGGCGTACCCTTGCCAGGAAGACCCCATGCCTGCCCACAAAGTTGTTCACATCAAGACCGCCACTGCACAAGCACCGCTTTCCCCGGCGCAAAAAAAATTCAATACCTTGATCAAGAAGATCGACGCGCAGAAAACAGTGCTTCGGGAATGGCAGGAAAACATTGTGCAATGCAGCCAGGATGCCGTCTCAAAACTGGAGCCGTTACGCAAGGCCTTGCACGAGCGTCAAGCCGAATTGGTATTGCTGCTCGATCAACAATTCACCAGCCACAAATTCACCGCCAGCCAGCAAGACAAACTCACCCACCTGATCACCGAAACTTGTGAGGAACTCATCACCCTCAACCAGCGCGATGATTTGAAAGCCATTTTCAATAAATACAGCGCCGACCATTTCGACTCACTGGAAGAGGCCAACGACGACATGGCGCTTGAAATGATGAAAGGGATGTTAGAGCAAGAATTTGGTGTCTCGCTGGATGATGCTGAGATTGACATCAAAGACCCGCAAGGCACTGCCGAACGCTTGGCAGAAATGTTCAAGCAACAACACGAACATGCTGAACAGGAAACAGCCAAACGTCCGCAGCCCAAGAAAAGTGCCAAACAACTAGCCAAAGAAGCCAAGGAAATGGAAGAAGCCGCCAACGTCAGCAAATCCATCCAGGCCGTTTACCGCCAACTGGTCGGCGTCTTGCACCCCGACCGCGAACCTGACCCGGCAGAGCGCGAGCGCAAAACTGAGCTGATGCAGCAAGTGACCGTCGCCTACAGCAAGAAGGACTTGTTGAGACTGCTGGAACTCCAACTCGCCGTCGAGCAAATAGACCAGAGCCAACTTAACAATATCAATGCCGACCGCCTCAACCATTACAACAAAATCCTCAGCGATCAGTTACGCGAATTGGAAGAAGAGGTTTTTCTTAGGGAAAGCGAAATCCGCCTGATGCTCAATGCATCCCCCTTTGAGCTGCTTTCCCCCAAACGCATGGTCGGGTTGCTCAAGCAGGAAATTCGAACGGCACAGGACATGGTTGCCCGCGTTCAGCGCGACTTGCTGGCGTTTCGGGATGTGAAGCGGCTCAAAGCTTGGTTGAAGGGGTATCGGATTCCAGAGCCGGATTTTGACCCGTTTTTTGATGAGTTCCCGCCGTTTCGTTAACCAGCGATGAGCGGTTCAATCGCCCCCAATGACGCCACACCATCAGCCTTGAACAACGCCAAGGTCTGGGGTCCAGTCTGTTGTTGCATGATCCGTTTTGCGAATTATTCGAGAGTGTTTTTGCAGGGTTTCCCTCCGGTTTTCTTGATTTACACTTCAAGGACACTTAATCCTTTCCACATTTTTATCGTCGAAATGCGCTGTCGGAGTACGTGCTCTTTGCCTAACTGAATAGACCCTCTCACTCCACAACGATGGGTTCCGGTTCAATCTTAACTTTTTCCGGAGAAGGCGTGTTGACCTTAACGGTGAACATTCCCAACACATCCTCTGTGATCAGATATAGGCAAGGAATGAGCACGAGCATGATGGCGGTGGCAAAGAGAATGCCATATCCCAATGAAATGGCCATGGGGATCATGAACCGTGCCTGACGAGACGTTTCAAAAATCATGGGACCAATCCGCCGAAGGTGGTGAGCGTGGTTTAAAGAATTGGTCGGGATCGACGGATGCCGGCCTGGCAGATGGCCTCAACCGCATTATGCCCTTCCTGGCGCTTGGTATTGGCGTAGTCGATCATGATCAGAGAATCATTGACCACCACTCCGCCAAGCGCAATGATTCCCATCATACTGATGATGCTGATGCTGTAGCCCATGATCATATGTCCGATTACGGCACCAACCACCGCGAAAGGAATGGCCGGCATGACAATGGCCGGTTGCAGGTAACTACGAAACGGCACGGCGAGCAACACAGAAATTAGAATCAATGCCAGTGTCGAACTATATAAAAAGCTTTGAAGCGCATCTCGCATATCGGCCTGGCGTCCTTCGAAGGTGTAACTCAGGCCGGGATAATCATGAAGCAAGGCCGGAAGCACGTCGTTTTTTTGTTTATCCAGGACAAGGTTGGCGTCCTTTGCGGGTTGGACATTCACGGTGATGGTCACGGTACGGTGTCCGTCCCGACGGGTGATCTCCCGAAACGCCCGGCCTTTTTCGACCATCGCAACCTGATACAATTCTAGGAGGTGCATCTGATGCCAATATTGCATTTGCTGACATTCGAAGTTTGCTGCTACATCTAGGTTTTGAAGAACGAATTCGTGGAAGCCATCATATCTATCGAAAGGCAGGGATCGGGGAAAAGGTCAACTTGCAGCGAGCGGGTGACAAGGCTAAGCCATATCAGATAAAACAGGTTCGAGGGATTATCCTGAATTATAAATCAGCAGGTGAATAACTATGTACAAATACGAGACAATTATTTATTGGAGCGAGGAAGATCAATCCTTTATCGCAGATGTGCCGGAACTACCCGGTTGCATGGCACATGGTGTCTCGCCGGAAGAGACATTGGCGAACGCGCAGGAAGCTATGCAGCTTTGGATAGACACAGCTCGTGAATTTGGCGATCCAATACCGGAACCCAAAGGACGGCGGCTCATCTACGCGTAAATGCAGGTAATAATATGTTCCACCTGGCACAGGGGGCACTGGCGATCCATACCCTTGGCGAAATTTGCACGAACAGTGGTATATGCCATGCCGTCCATAATCAATCTTCTTATGGAAAATCTTAATTCTCAAACGGCAGTTCGTCCAGTGTGACAGTGCTAATTTCCAACTCTTTGCTTAAAGTGATTATTCAGAAATTGTGTTAGGTTTTGAGCCTGCCGCTCAATGTTTTTTTTTAAGCCGGCCTCCCCACTTTCTATGGGGGGAAGGCGCCCGTCTGGCTGCAGTCATCCCCAGCCCGCTCCGCCATCAACTGACCGAGAACACGTCGTACGTGGAAAAGAAAACAAATCTAATCCTCCGCCGCATCTCCATCCGTTGAAGCCTGATTCGTCCCGGCATCCGAAGTCCTTTTAAACTGTGTTGCTGGGAGTTCATACCTGAGGTATGCTGGCAACAAATTAAAGGAGGGGGTGATAATGGGTATGGCAACAAACAAATTACTTGAAGAAGCTCTTCTTCCGGCTGACGAACGGGCGAGGCTGGTAGAAAAACTCCGCCAGAGCCTAAATCTGCCAACCGAAGCTGAGATTAATCGGCTGTGGGTCGAGGAAGCAGAGCGACGGGTTTCTCAGATTGAAGAAGGCAAGGTTGAACTCATTCCAGGTGAACAAGTCTTCGCAAGGATTCGAGCGAAGTATCAACGATGAGATTCAGGTTTCACTGTTCTGTTTTCGCAGATCCACAACTTGACTTATCCACTCAATTGACCAAGAATTCCCACAGGCTATTCAGATGGAGGACCTTTAATGCTAGCGAATGGGGGTAGCACAGGTTCCCATATACATTATTCAGACGAGCGCAGGCGGAAAACGTCAGGCAGATTGAAGTGGTTCGCATATCCCCCGGCTTTTTAGATTCTATGGAGATGTGCTCCACATGCTTTCGATGTACAACAAAACAGCGAGGGCCCTGGGAGTCTGCTTGAAAGCTTAGAATAGAAGAAATGGGAGGTCAGGATGGCGAACCTAGCTGAAGTTCTAAAAAATGCCCTGAGCCTGGAAGTGCGTGATCGCGCCACTCTAGCTGAAAGACTCCTCGCCAGCCTGGAGGAGATTTCTGAGGAAGAAGCGGAACGCCTTTGGGCAGAAGAAGCAGAAAGGCGCTTAGACGAATACCGCGCGGGCCGCGCTCAAGCGATTCAGGCGGAGGAGGTGCGCGTGAAGGCAGAACGACTCTTCCGGTGACGCCTATTAAGTACCACGAGGCAGCCGAAGATGAGTTGCTGACCGAAATCGGTTACTTGGAACTCCGAGCCAAAGGGCTCGGGCGACGCTTCTATTCAGAAATTCGTAGGGTTGAGCACTTCATGGCGCAATTTCCCGAATCGGGAAGGGAGATCAGGCCGGGCATCCGAAAGCTCATGCTTCGGAAATTTCGATACTCGCTCATCTATTCAAGAGAGGAGGAAGGATTACTCATCTTGGCTGTGGCTCATCATAGCCGTCGTGCGGAGTACTGGGTTGGCCGTCTCAAGAATGGTGATCAGGAAATGAAGAGTGATACTTAACAGGCGGTAGAGCCCGACGCCAAAAACGGTGGGGTTTTTCAACTTCGTTTAGCCGATCACAAGCGGTGGACCGGATGAAGAGGAAGGCGCCCACCTGGCAGCGGTTATTCCCAGCCCGATCCGCCATCAACTGACCGAGAATACGTCGTATGTGGAAAAGAAAACAGATCTGATCCTCCGCCGCATGCCCATGCGCTGAAGCCGAATTCGTACCAGACTCCGAAGACCATTTTTTTGTTAAAAGGACCCAAAACAATTGACACCTCGCTCGACCTCATCTGATGGGACGCAAAAATGGGAAGTCGGACCGACTTGGACTCTATCCTGAGTTGTTCTTCGCCTCACGGACGTTTTCTATAAACCAAAAGCCAAAATGCATGCATCGCTCAGCGACAGGCGAATATGCCGTTCGCACAAACTTTTTCTATCCGGTTAAAATTCAGGCGAGATTCTGAGTCGTGTGGCG
>JACDDF010000518.1 GCA_013817135.1 Nitrospirales bacterium | reverse complement strand
ACCCTAAAGTACGCCGGCCCAATATCGAGAAGGCAAAAACCCTCCTCAAATGGGAACCTCGGATTACACTGGAACAAGGCCTTGAAAAAGCCATCGCCTATTTCCGTGGTCATTTCGACCTTGCAAAGTGAATCACAGATCATGAGGTTGATCGATTCCGCGAAATTTGTGCCCCATTATGGGCTTGGACGAGCCCGCGTTTCGCCAAAGCTCCGATCGCAAATGATCTGCGCCAGTGGACAGAGACACCGTGCCATCATAGAATAAAAACATGCAGAACATTCGTCATGACCACATACTTAAAGGCATTTTAGTCACCCTACGTGGCTCCCTTGGGGCTTGCCCAGAAGTGGCCGGGTCAGAGGTCATGACTTCAACACTTATCGCAAACTTTCTGCATTCCTATGCACCAGACAAATTATTGACTCATCTCGGTGGTTATGGGATCGCAGCGGTTTATGAAGGACAACATCCGGGGCCAACGGTGATGATACGGTGTGAGTTGGATGGCCTTCCTGTAGAAGAAGCAGACAAAAATCAATGGCTCGTTCCAGGGGCGAACATCGCCCACCGATGCGGGCATGACGGACATATGGCCATCGTGGCTGGCCTGGCACCCCTGCTTCATCGCACGCCACCAAGCTGTGGACGAGTGGTGCTATTGTTCCAGCCCGCAGAGGAAACGGGGGCAGGCGCACGGGCGATTATCGATGATCCGAATTTTGAGAAGGTCCGGCCGGACTGCGCCATAACCCTGCATAATCTACCAGGCTTTCCCATGGGGCACGTCTTGTATCGGCGTGGAACGTTTGCCAGTGCGTCTGTTGGAATGAAAGTTCGTCTCCTTGGTCAAGCGTCCCACGCGGCCGAACCAGAACAAGCTCGGTCTCCTGCGAATGCCGTAGGACAGCTACTAGCTGAGCTTCCCCGATTGAGCAGAATCACGGACAATCCCTATTGTATGCTCACGCTGACTCATGCCCAACTGGGGCTCATGTCGTTTGGGCTTACACCGGGAGAAGCGACAGTGTGTGCCACGCTACGTGCAGCTTCTGCAGCGGGCCTTCAAACCTTGCAACGCCAAGCTGAACAGTGTGTTCGCGATTGTGCCGCGGCGGAACTACTCTTTGCAGAAATCGAGTGGGTGCAGGATTTTCCAGCGACCGTCAACGATGATGCCTTGGTTGATACCTTGGAACGCGTGTGTCTGGATACGGGAATTGTGGCCATTGAAATTCCTAAACCATTCCGCTGGTCAGAGGACTTTGGGCATTTTGCCAATATTTGCCCTATACTCCATTTCGGACTGGGTATTGGTGAGCATGCACCGGGCCTCCATCAGCCGGATTATGAGTTCTGCGATGAGACGATCCTGGTTGCCGTGAGTGGCTTTTATGAAATGGTCAAATCGCTTTTGATCGGATGCGGAAAGCGAGGAGAGAATGCCGCGACCGGTACCTGATCGAATTCGATAAGATTGCATACCTGCTCAATCTCCTTCCGTGGGGGATAACTTTTTCATCATTCTTCGATCCCTGAAGTTCAACAATAAAGTCCCTAGCGCCTTTAAATAGCACCTCGATCCAATTTTCCCTTCCTCGAACAGTTTCGCTAGCTGGCCACTAAACAGAAGCTTTAGATGTTCTCTACCGTCCTAGTTTGTCCAGAAATGCCCAACTTCTTGAATCCCCCGAAAATCCCAAAGTGATGTGTGATGGTCTTCATTCTTACGGACTATTGAAATTAAGGTACGTTTACGATCTTGTACGCCTGAGGCCAGCAGTGCCCCCATGGATTTTGGACAGAACATCTCGGATGCTCTATGAAATCTTCTGCGGTATATTCCTCCTCAACGAAAGGAGTAGAAGACGGCCAGACGATCAGTACGCAATCATTCCTTCACGTTTAAGGCTAAAATTGCCTTGGCCGCCGTCAACCTGGGAGGGACGAGAACCCTATCCTCACCGAATCTTCAGTGATTTAGGGGGTGTTGGGGGAGTTGGTGGTGTTGGGAGCGGGGTGTTGCCCATACTTGTCGAAGAGCGAGAAGGTTGCATGTCAAAATTTCGAGGTAATGCCGCTGGCGAGGCGGTATGTTGCAATGTTAGAGCAAGACAGACCTGCAGTTGTGCGATTGCATGAATCGTGAGCGAACTAGGAGCCTTCGCATAGTCCGTGGCTAACGTTCGACAATGGGTCTCTTCAACCGCCTCCTTGACTTCGAACGGATCGGCTAAGGCCAATCCCGTGAAGACCATAAGCCCAAAAAATACGACAAAGAATACCGATTCTATTCTCATGCTATGTTTTCCAAATCGCCGGCCATAAATTTGAGGAAATCGTTTTGGAGTAGGGGTATCATGATCCAGGAAGTGGAATTTACATCCTGTTTCATGCAATCTAAAAATTATAGTAAGAAAAACTAAAATACCAGCCTGCCATTCCGGTAGAGCTCGTCAACCATATTGTTTAATAGAGGCTAATGAAGTTTAAACAACCACCTGTAAACAATACTCAAATACTCACCGTTTTTATAAAACAAGGTTAACTCCAATCTACGATTAATCCTGCACAATCGATCCCCACCCCAGCCTCTTGTTCACCGCTCCATTCAATGTTGAGTCCAGAAGATACGATTCTTATTTCCATCCGCCGCCTAATGCCTTGTAGATTTTTACTGCCGCGATACGAAGTTGTTTGGCAAAATTGATTAATTCGAGATTGGATTGCAAGGCATTCCGTTGTGCAATGAGGACCTCCAGGTAGCTTGCCCTGCCATATCTATAGAG
>JACDDF010000517.1 GCA_013817135.1 Nitrospirales bacterium | reverse complement strand
GGATTTTGGACATCCTGAGAATTCATACGCCAGGCATTATAAAGAAGGTCATTCTGCACAACAAGGCAGCGGGGAACCAGGTTTCCATTGCCGACCGAACATGCTAATATTTTTTGAGAATCATAATGCAATCCGGCCCATTCGGGCATTACCCGACAGTCATCTATCGTCTTTCAATTTTGTCTCCCACCCTCACTCCTATTGTTTATAACAAAAGGTCTGTGCCTGGACATGGACCCAAGCCTGGCATTCCTGTTGGTTCGAACCAGATGACCCTATCCGCCCATCCTGATTCACATTCAAATGAACCCTCTCCCCTTACCCAATGAGTGACGGTTTCGGAAGACTCCTGATAGCCCGTTTTGTAGGCTTTCGACTACTACCAGGCCAGGTAGTGGCATCCGCTGCCCTCGGGCTCATTGTCTTCGGTGCCTGCCTGCTCATGCTTCCATTTGCCACGCATCCCGGAGTGACCATTTCATTCCTTGACGCGCTCTTCACTGCAACCTCCGCCGTCTGCGTCACGGGTCTCATCGTCATGGATACCCCACAAGATTTCACCCTGTTTGGGCAAGGAGTGATTCTCGGGTTGATTCAGATTGGAGGATTAGGCTACGCCTTGATGGCCACAATGATTTTACTCATATTGGGGCGTCGCCTCGGGTTGCGAGATAGGATGATGCTCAGCGAATCGATGAATACCATGGATTTACAGGGATTGGTCCGGTTCGTGAAACTGGTAGCCATGATTACCTTTGGGTTGGAGGGTATAGGCGCGGTGTTGCTCACGCTTCGCTTTGCCGTCGACTTTCCCTGGGGGACAGCGGTCTATTACGGGATATTCCATGCCATTTCGGCATTTAACAATGCAGGGTTTGCCCTTTTTTCTGATAGCTTTAAAACCTATCAAACAGACTGGACCATCAATGGAATCATCAGCATTTTGGTGATCTTCGGGAGCATCGGCTTTTTTGTCTTTGAAGATCTTCTCGACAATTTTCGTGGGCAACGCTTTCGTCTCCAGACACACACCAAATTGGTGTTGGTAACCACCGCCCTGCTTATCGTGGGTGGAACCGTAGGCATCACCATATTGGAGTGGAACAACCCCTCCACATTCCAATCCGCCTCCATCGGAACAAAGCTGACAATTTCCTACTTTCACTCAGTTTCCCGTACCGCAGGGTTTACATCGATGGACATCATCGACATGCGGGATGCCACACTCTATTTCCTGTTATTACTGATGGCCATCGGAGGATCGCCCGGCAGTATGGCCGGAGGCCTCAAAACAACCACTGCCGCCATCGTCTTTCTGACCATCTTAAGCATGCTTCGTCGAGATAGAGACGTCGAAATCTTTAACCGGCGAATCCCCCAGGATCTCATTACCCGAGCCCTTTGCTTCACCATCCTCGCCTTTGTCATGATTACTGGCATGACCCTCCTGTTGGATTCTACCGAGTCGCAACCGTTTTTATTCCTGATGTTTGAGGTCACCTCGGCCATGGGTATTGTGGGCATGTCTTTAGGAAACGGCGAAACACTAAGCCTATCGGCACTCTTTACCGATTTTGGAAAAGGCATGATTATGCTGTCCATGCTATTGGGCCGGTTCGGCCCATTGATGATCGGATTATTTGCCATAAAGACCATAGTCAGCAAGCCCTATCGATATGCCAAGGCCCGAGTGATTATCGGGTAAATCTGGTCAGGCAATCCGCCGCTGAAGCCTGAAAATAAAAAATGCCAGTGTCGGCAGTGGGAACAAGGCAAAGGGCAAGATCCACAACCACACATTTTTCCCTCTCACCCTTGCTTGATCATACATCCAGACAAAGATCCAAATCATTAATAACACATAGTTGGCCGTAATCCATTGAGTCGTTCGAACATGTAACAGGCTTTCCCCTCCCTCCCCGATCATGAGAAAAAACATTCCCTCCAACAAGACCAACGCCAACACTAACCCAAGAACCAGGGGTTTACTCCACACATACATATTTCGGCTCCTTCTTCAAAAATAGGCCTCCTAATCTCCCATGGACCATATCTGGTCCACCTGCCACAAGCCCATAACGTGGCATAGGAGACCGCAGCAAATCAAAATATTCTCCCAGAGACGTCCTGTCGATCCCGTCGTGACTTCTTTCATTCTGAACACATTTTTTCCTCTATAACTTTCCTGATTATTCATGTTTTACGAATTGTCGTGAAAATCACAAAAGGCACTCTGAAAATTTTATCAATTTTTTTCTTCTTGAATACTCTTCGTGTGCATAACTTGTTGGGTTAAAATTTCAGGCTGTTGATAACCATCAAAATTCATGCAGAACTCCGCACGAAATATTAGGTTTTTTGAACTCACATGTTCTGCACAGAAATCCCCATCAAGTAGGCACCAGTCACAACATTTAGTATTGACATTTTTTTCTATCCGCTATAGATTGTGGGCCATTGGTTTATACCAATTATTTCTTCCGGTTTTATTTTTCCTATTTTCCTTGATGTGTGCAGGCATTTGGCATAAGCCAATTCTTTCCTGCTAGAGGCCAGTCATTCGCCGATACACTGCATTGTTGGCTTCTGGTTGTACTGCTTATTGTATGAACTCCACGTTCCGTGAGAGCATACGTGGCAGTAAAGAGGCACAATTCCAATGTGCTCTCTTGGAAGGCAGGGATGCCAGATGAGGCGGAAAAAATGACCGAAGAATTACCCCTCAGGTTTGCAGTCTCTTCCAAAGGAGTCCTACATGAAAATTGAGCGTCGATTTACACAAACCGGTGAAAGCCCGTA
>JACDDF010000516.1 GCA_013817135.1 Nitrospirales bacterium | reverse complement strand
GTCTGATAGTTATTATCGCCGGGATATCGCAGGGATCCGATATTATGGGTCGAAGCCCGGCACGACGTTGGAGCGCCAACTGGTGCCCTATCAAATCGTGCGATTTCCCTTAGAGGTAACCAGCTCTTTCGAGCAATTTAACCGGAACGGGGTGGATTTTGGAACGGATGTGGATCGTGATGGCGAAAAAGAAACGGTGGATATTGTAGCAACTGTCTCCGTTCAAGGGCAGGAGACCGTAATAGTACCGGCTGGCACATATCCGGAAGCCATTCGCCTTGAAGCCAAAATGATCATGAAGGTGCATTTGTCTGAGAGTGGAGAGACAATCCAAGGGACAGATACGATGACGGCCTGGTTTGCTCGTGGAGTGGGATTGCTCAAATACATTGAACGCCAAACCATTCCTTCCGTTCGAAGTCAGAATGAACGGATGGTCGAAGTAATTGAGGAATTGGAGAAGGTGACCGTGGCATCTGAAGTGGCATTATTGCGTCGGAGCGAAGCCACGGCGAAGCGTGTTTTCCGTAATCACCTTTTCCACCATGAATTGCTCAAGATACCCGCTTCCTCCGGCCTTCCGGCCGATTCCTGACAATCGATGCCCTCCAAATGGTTGCCGGTTCACCAATGATCCGGTAATCGGTCGGTTGATATACAAATTTCCCACATCAAATGTGTCACGAGCCATTTGGATATTGGCAGGACTACGTGAGTATATTCCTCCGGTAAGGGCATAGGGGGAATCATTGGCTAATTCCAGAGCTTCCGAAATTGTGGAGACCTTCAACACAACCATGACCGGGCCAAATATTTCTTCCTGAACGACAGGATGGGAAGGTGGCAGATCTGTCAGTATCACCGGACCCTGAAAGTACCCAGGTCCCTCAATCTGGCGATCAAGGATGCAGGTGCCATCTGTTTTCCCAAGTTGCACAAAGTGCCGGACTCGTTCCAGTGCCCGTCGATCAATCAGCGGTCCCATCCGGTTTCCAGGGTGTTCCGGTGGACCAATCGGAATGCTTGAAGCCGCCTGTTTGAGCCGTTCAAGAAATAGGGGGTACACGTCGTTTAAGACAAGGATTCTGGAACAGGCGGAGCACTTTTGTCCTTGGTAGCCGGTTGCACTGGCTAACACCCCAATCACTGCTTCATCCAAATCGGCCGTTTCATCAACAATGATCGCATTTTTTCCGCCCATTTCTGCAATGACATGTTTGATATGTCGTTGTCCAACCGAGACGTGACTGGCCTCTTGGATAATATTCAATCCGACGGTTTGTGACCCCGTAAAGGCAATGAGGTGGACTTTGGGGTGCTTGACGAGGGCCTGTCCCACCTCCGGTCCACCGGGCAGAAACTGTAAGACGCCTTCAGGTAAACCAGCTTCCATGAGGAGCGTGAAGAGGTGATACCCCATCATCGGTGAGCGCTCGGAGGGTTTAAACAGGACAACATTTCCGCTGACTAAGGCTGCTGAAACAAGACCGGTTGGAATGGCTAACGAAAAATTCCACGGCGCAATCACTACGGCCAACCCTCTCGGGTGGAGGATCTGTTGATTGTGTTCCCCTGGCTCGGTTCCCAGCCGCTGCGGAGTGCCCACGCGAATCATTTCCCGTCCATAAAATTGTAGGAAATCGATGGCTTCAGCGACGTCGGCATCGGCTTCCCGCCAGGGTTTTCCAGTTTCCAATATTTCCCACGCGGCTAATTCCGATCTGCGTTGTCGCATCAGCCCGGCTGCATCAAATAAAATCCGTGCGCGGACGTGCGAAGAAACTTTCCTCCAGGTACCCATATGGTTGTGGGCGAGTTGGACAATGGGATCAATCTGGTCAGGAGACAGAGTTGGAAATTTGGCAATGATTTGGTCAGGAAAACTGGGATTTGTCGAGATCAGTTCCGGCCCAAGCCAGGGCATGGGGGTCGGAACCGGATAAGAATGGATCTTTCCCAGGAGAGGGGGGATGTGCGCGAGGGCAAGGGAGAAATCCCGTTGAACGTCCTGTTGAGAAAAATCAGAATGCGGTTCGTTGGAGAACCTGTCAGGGTTATCTCCATTGAGTAACGTGGATTCGGAGGTACTTTCCAGGGGCATCGTCTCCTCTCCATTTCTGTTAGCGTTCGAGGGTGACAGTAGCAGATGATCCAGTGACTCGGCAGTTTCATATTGGCGTCGAATAAAACTTTCATTCGAGGTATTTTCCAATAACCGACGCACGAGATAGGCCATACCCGGAAGGAGTTCCCCCATTGGGGCATAGACCCTGAGCCGAAATCCTTGTTCCACCACGGCATCACGTAGAGGCTCGGCCATGCCATACAACATCTGATATTCAAACGTTCCCGGCGGGAGATTGAGTGAGTTGCCCATCGCCTGGACCACGGCTAGGGTTCGAATATTGTGCGAGCCAAAGGCCGGGCGAATGAAGGCTCGATGTTCCAGAATTCGGTGGGCGAGTTGTTCGTAGTTCGCATCGGTGTCCGTTTTTTTCAGATAAACCGGGATGGGCCATCCCTGTTGTTGATAGCGAATGACTTCAGAGTCCCAGTAGGCGCCCTTGACGAGGCGAATGCCGAATGGCGTGTTTCGCTGTTTCCCCCATGCCAGAAGGGTATCCAGCGTGTGGTTAGTGTGTTTGAGATAGGCTTGAATGGCGATACTTGCATGCGGAAAGTGTTGGTAGGCAGGTTCGGAAAAGAGACGCATAAATACCGTAAGAATGAGTGGCTCCAATTCGGCCTGCTCCATATCAAACGTTATAGAGGCAGGCAGGGCCTGCGCCAGGTCCAGGAT
>JACDDF010000515.1 GCA_013817135.1 Nitrospirales bacterium | reverse complement strand
GCTCTGGGTAAAAATTTCTTGGTCCATACGGTCTTTTGGGGGTCGTGCCCTTTCCGGGTCTTTCCCATCGGAGTGTGCCAATTGGATGTTCAAAAATGATATGCATTGTTATCCTTCCAGATACTCTGTCGGGCCCATGTTCCATAATTGGTATCCTCGAGCTTTCGGAAATTGAAGCCTTTATGGTTTTGGATTGAAGGGTGCCAGAATTCCTCGCTCATCTTATGTGGTGAAGAGGCATGATTTTAATCGTCTTTGAACTCTTTTTGTAGGAGATGACTCCTGAACCTATTCCTTCCCTCGATACAATTCCGATGGTATCTCCAACGCCTTGCCATGTCTCTGGCTGTTCTTTTGCCTCTCGTCACAAGCGGATGTATGACCTATCGCGTCAATAGCCTTGCGGATGCACCGGATGCAAATCCCGGCGATCGCAAATGCGAACGAGCCGTTCCTGGCGGAACACGTACCGGAGCGCCGGACGGCCTGTGCACGCTCCGCGCCGCCGTGATGAAATCGAATGCATCAGTCTGGAAAGATACCGTCGAAGTCCCTGGCGGCCTGTATCAGCTCACCCTTCCAGTGGCTGCGGGTGGAGGGCATCTCCCCATTACGGACGGCGTCAAGATACAGGGTGCCGGTGCCGCAAGAACCATCATCGACGGCAACCATGCCGATATTGTGCTGTATGTCCAAAACGAAGACCTCGAACTGAATCATGTGCCAGTACAAGGCGGCAACAGTCAGGCTGGAGGAGGGATCCGTCTCTATGCCGGATCTTCGGAGTTTACGAACCTGGTCATTCGCCAGAACAATGCCCTTACGGGCGGGGGCGGTCTATATCTTGCGAATGGTGCCCTACTCAAATTACGGCGTAGTGCCATTCTTTAGCGATGGAGGAAGTGGGCCTGCCGGTGGCAGTCAGACGATTACGTTCTCCATCCGCAATCGAAGTCAGCGCATACCGGAATATGCACCCACCCCAATGTATCGAGGAAAGCCAAAACGTTATTGACCATTTTAGAGGGTTTCAAATTGGGAGGCACAGAGCTTATGTGCCCTGCCCGCTTGAAGCGAACAAGGAAAAAATCGCACCTTGCAATCACACCCATTCAGAGGACAGGGTTTTCTTCTCCTAGGCCAAAGGAAATTTTCCTCCTCATGGCAACCGACCTAGGGCCGAATCCTTTCAAATCCAGCTCTTTGCAGGACGGGACAAAGCTGCATCGCGGAACGCATTCAAAGAGGAGGATGAATTCGTGCCGGAGACAATTCGGTATGAAGACATCATAACGAAAGGATAAATCCCCGCTTACCACCGCCGGGGATCCTGTCGGCCTTACCGGCCGGCAAGCACCCAGTCGGTTGAGAGGGAGCCCGGAAATTCGACCGAGCCGATGCTCAACCCGTTCATCATCCACACCGCCACCGCACCGCTGATGCTATGACGCCAGATGACATCGGCCGTCCCATTGCCATCCACATCACCCACCTGGGCCATGCCCCACTCCAGCGGAACCCTATCGAAAAAGCCCGAGGAGACAATAGTGGAACCTCTCAATAACCATGCTGCCACGACCCCATTAGTCCGGTGTCGCCACACCACATCGGCCGTCCCGTTCCCATCGATATCCCCCACACTTTGAATTTCCCAATTTTTTGAGGTAGCCCCGGGAAATCCGACAACACTGATGGTCAGCCCATCCATCTGCCAAATGGTCACTTTTCCTGTCAGGGTATTAAACCAAAATACATCCGCCTTCCCATCGGCGTTGACATCCCCGATCCCGGCAATCTTTTCCTCAGATGGGGGAGCCTGTAACAGGCCCGTGGATACAATGGTAGACCCGTCCATCAGCCAGACTGCCACCTGACCGCTGACAGCATTCTGCCAGAAGATATCCACCTTCTCGTTGCCATCAACATCTCCAACTCCTTTAATGACCCAAGCCTTTGAAGCGGAGCCTGGAAAGCCGATGGAACTGATGCGACTGCCTTTCATCATCCAGATGGCTACCACACCACTCGTGGTGTTGCGCCAGATGACATCGGCCGTCCCATTGCCGTCCACATCGCCGCTTCCTGCGATCTGCCAGTCTTGTGAGACTCCACCTAGGGGGCTGGACGCCCCCATTCTCGCGCCTTCCATCAACCATACCGCCACCTCGCCGCTACGGCTATTGCGCCAGAGAAGATCCGCAGTTCCACTGCCATCCAGATCGCGAACACCGGTCGGGCCAATCACCGCAGGACCCCGGTCACGGATAAAAACATCAAGATGCCCATTACCACTGCCTACCGGTAGATCATGCACCCAGGATGAAAAGGCCACAAACCGTCCATCTGCGCTCAGTGCAGCCTCGTGACTGGAATCACTAGGATTTCTATCCAATAGATCCACACTCACCAGCGACGTAACTTGTGTTTTTTGGTCATATACAAAAACATCAGAAAAATAATGCACTCTATCCCCCGCCACCAGATTGGTGGCCTCGGATGTAAATGCCACAAACCGACCATCGGCGCTCAGAGCAACCTTACTACTAGAGCCATTCGAGTCTCCACCCAGCAGATTTTCGCTTACTCGTGTGGTGGTCTCCGCCTCCCGGTCATACACAAATATATCCGTGATCTCATCCCCGTTCCCATCTCCTTTCACTAGATTACTGGCCCAGGATCCAAAGGCTACATAGCGTCCATCGGCACTCAGGGCAGGATCGTAACTAGCCCCATTGGTATCTCCGCCCTGTCGATTCACACTCACCCGTGTCGTGGTCTCCCTCTGTCGATCATACACAAAGAT
>JACDDF010000514.1 GCA_013817135.1 Nitrospirales bacterium | reverse complement strand
ACGTATTACACAATTTGAACGAAATACCCGAGAGATACAAGAACGGGTCATGTCCATTCGGATGATGCCGATCGGCAGTGCATTCCACCGGTTCCCACGGTTAGTTCGTGATCTCGCAGGGAAAAGTGGGAAGCAGATTCAATTGGTCATGTCCGGCGAGGAAACGGAATTGGATAAAACGCTGATTGAGGCCATTGGCGATCCGCTCACCCATCTTGTTCGTAATTCAGCCGATCATGGATTGGAGCTGCCCGAGGACCGGTTGGCTCAAGGTAAGTCGGCCCGAGGAACGATTCGTCTCCATGCCTATCATGATGGCGGGAACATTTGTGTAGCCGTGGAGGATGACGGGCGAGGATTGAACCGGGAAAAGATCATAAAAAAAGCGGTAGAAAAAGGAATCATTGCCGATGGCAGCCATATGTCGGATGAGGCCGTGTATCAACTGATTTTTCGTCCTGGATTTTCTACGGCCGACACCATTACCGATGTGTCAGGTCGAGGAGTAGGCATGGATGTGGTGAAGCGAAATATCGAAGGTCTTGGCGGATCCGTGGACATTCAGAGCACGATGGGCAAGGGTTCTCGTATCACGTTGAAATTGCCGCTCACACTGGCCATTATTGATGGGATGACGGTCCGGGTCGGTCAGGATAACTATATCATCCCGCTTATTGCGGTCACCGAATCCATTCGGCCTAGACCCAAGGAATTGCAACGGATCGTGGGAAAAGGTGAGGTGGTCAGTCTTCGGGGAGAATGGGTGCCTGTGGTAAAACTCTATGAGGCCTTCGGCGTGACCCCGGACTTTACCGATCCTTCACAGGCCTTGTTAGTGATCGTGGAAACCGATGGTCGGCGATTGGCCGTCCTGGTGGATGAACTGACGGGGCAACAACAAGTGGTCATTAAGAGTTTGGAGCAAAATTATCGCAAGGTTGAGGCTATTTCTGGAGCCACCATTCTGGGAGACGGGCAAGTCGCCTTGATCTTGGATGTGCCGGGATTAGCCAAATTGGCAAGGGTTGGACACATTGCGGCGGCATGAGAAATCGTGAGGGGAAAAAGACCTAAGGCACAGAAGTCGTGAAGATTGTTATGCGCCTTATGCTTCACGCTTTTTGAGAAAAAGATAACCGTGTTGAGCCATAACCATGACGTACAAACAAAGGAGCCCAATCATGACCACTGCAACGGCTGAACCGATGGAGCAACGCTCGATTCGAACGACGTATGCCAGCGACGATCAACAATATCTGACCTTCAATCTGGCGGATGAATATTACGGAGTCGATATTCTGAAGGTACAGGAAATAAAAGGTTATACCTCCGTCACACGAATTCCTAATACCCCGGATTTTATTAAGGGAGTGTTGAATCTACGAGGAACCATTGTTCCCATTGTGGATCTCCGGTTTAAATTTGGCATGGGCGCCACCGAGCCAACGTCATTCACTGTGGTCGTAGTGGTGAATGTACGGAATCGCGTCATGGGCTTTCTGGTCGATGCCGTGTCCGATGTATTGGATCTGAATGCCAAAAATATCCAACCTCCTCCTGACATGGGGACCTCCGTTGATATTGCGTTCGTGGCGGGAATCGGCAATGCGAACGATCGTTTGGTGACCTTGTTGGACATTGATCGTGTGCTGTCCGACGAGGAAGTGACGGTAGCGGCGGATGTTCAAGATGTTCAAGAAGTGAGAGAAAAGGAGGAAGGTTGAACCCGGCAGGAAAGCAAATAGCTCGAGCAATTGATATGACCATTGAGGGAAGTGTGTGTGAAGGGGACGGATGGGTTATTGGAACTGTTCAGTCCGCCAGTTGTACGCAACAAACTTTTAGCCACAGATGAGGACCCTATGTACACCGTGATGACAAAATTCTTAAGTTGGGGCATTGCCGCTAAGTTAGTCGTCTTATTTATGATTTTCGGCGCCATTCCCATGACGGCGGTGGGGCTCATTGCCTATGGGGCGGCAGAAGATTCGAAAGACAACATTGGTTCCCGTTTTTTGTCGGAAGCTCAAACCCTTGCCGACAAAATCGATCGCAATCTGTTTGAACGGTATGGAGATGTGCAGGCTTTCGGCTATAACGACGCCATTACGCGGATCTCGGAATGGTATGACCCTTCCGAGTTAAACTTGGTCAGCCAGGTGATGAATAAATATGTCATAGCCTATGGCATCTACGATTTGGCCATGTTGGTTGATACCAAAGGTGATTTGATTGCCGTCAATTTTTTAAATGCTAAAGGCATACCGATCAACTCAAAATTCATGTTTAAACAGAACTTTAGTGAGACGCCGTGGTTCAAAGCGTTAGTCGCTGGGCAGTACACCACAAAGATGCCATTCACCGCGCCTGGCAATGATGTTTCCTCGGGAACGTTTATTGAAGATGTGCATGTGGATCCCATGGTTAAACAAGCTCTTGGCAATGATGGGTTAGTAATGGGCTTTTCGGCGCCGGTCTTTGATGTGAATGGCAAGGTAGTCGCCTACTGGTCGAACCGGACGAGCTTTTCTGTCGTGGAGCAAATGATTCAAGCCACCTTTAAGAACCTTAAGGCGCAGGGGTTCCCGGGGGCCGAAATCACTTTGCTGGATAGCGTGGGCCGCGTCATTGTGGACTTTGATCCCAGTACGTCGGGGACGGAAGACATCGTGCGGAACTACGACGTCCTGATGAAGTTAGACTTGGTGCAAAAGGGGGTGTTCATGGCAAAGGAGGTTGTCCTGGGGGAAGCCGGATTTAGCACTGAACTGCACGCGCGAAAAAACCTCATGCAGGTCGGGGGGTATTACCA
>JACDDF010000513.1 GCA_013817135.1 Nitrospirales bacterium | reverse complement strand
ACCGGTTATAAATCAAAAAATTGGGCTTGGCCTCTAATGTCAGCTTTAAAATCTCGAAGTATCCTCTGGCTCCGGCCAACAGCAATGGACTGTCTAGTTGACGATCCTGCGCATTCACATCCGCGCCGGCCTCAATCAACAGCTTGGCGCTTTCAATATGGTTGCGATCAACGGCCAAGAGTAACTCCGTTTGCCCCTTCCCATTTTGAGCATGAATGCTTGCACCTTGTTTCAACAGTTGCCGGACCATAGGCGCATCATTCCGTCCCACAGCCTCGAATAAGGCTTCATTCAGCCCTGTCTTTGGGACCTCCTCATTGGTAAACCCGGGTCCCGCAAACATCAGAAGAAGCGGCACCATCACAAGGATTCCGAATCCTTTCATATGTTCGTGCATCCCATTCGTGGTCAATTTGGCCTATACTCAGGATAGGGAGGGACCAGACAAGACTGCAAAAAATTGGATATCAGTTGGCGGACAGTGTCAGATAACATTGAGCATGTGGTTTAAGTCGGAAGCATAACAGTCGTCATCCCCGCAGGTTGGGCGCGGGGATCCATCCGAAACGAAACCAAGATAGATTCCCGATGAACAATGTCGGGAATGACCTACCTTTCTTCGTCATCCCCGCAGGTTGGTAGCGGGGATCCATCCGAAACGAAACTAAGATAGATTCCCGATAAACAATGTCGGGAATGACGAGGAAAAGAGATCCGTTTTGCCGGAAGGCCTTACGTTTTTAACACGTAAACAGTTTGCCATTGATCCGACACTGTCTGACAAATAAAATTCAGATTTTTACATCTGAATCCCACCACCCAGCCGGTTATTGATCGATTTCATGGTTGTTTTTTGATCGGGTTTTCAACGGAAGAAAAAGCTCCAATGGCTTTTCCAGCGCTCGTTTAAAGGACTGGAGGAACCGTGCCCCTTGCGCACCATCAAGTGCCCGATGATCACAGGAGAGCGTGACTTTCATTCGGCGGGACAGTTTAATGGCTCGCCCTCGTGCCACGGGAACAATATTCACCGCTCCTATGGCCAGAGAAGCCGCCTGGGGCGGCATCAAGACGGCAATGAAATTGTCCACCTCATACATCCCAAGATTAGAAATTGAGAACGTGGCCCCGGCATATTCTTCCGGAGTGAGTTGTTGGCTTTTGGCCCGGACAAACAGATCACGAATCTCTTCGGCGACTTGGAGAATATTTTTTCCGGCGCAATCCCGTATCACAGGCGTAATGAGTCCCTCCTCCAGAGCCACAGCAATTCCGATATCGATCGTGGCGTGTCGACGCAATGTTTCCCCCATGAATGAAACATTCATCTCAGGATGACGGGCTAAAGCGAGCGCGGCCGCACGGACGAACAAGACCGTTAAACTCAAGGGGCCATTGCCCAGTTCCTCCATTTGCTTCCGGAGCCGCTCGGCCTGATCCATTGCCACTTCTGTTGTGAGATAAAAATGAGGGACAGGGGCCTTACTTGACGTGGTCACCCGAGCGATCGCCTTGCGCATTTGGCTCAGAGGAATGTCTTTGGACTCCCGCTCAAGAACCTGGGGGGCATCAACCTGTCCTTGAATATCCGCTTCAACAATCCGACCTTCCGGACCGCTGCCTTTAATTTTTGACAAATCAATCCCCTGTTCTTTCGCCAATACTTTGGCTCGAGGGGACACCTTGATCCTTACATCCTGGCTCGTATCTGCCTGAGTGTCCTTGGCTTCTTTCTTCGCACTGCTGGATTTTTCTTCCTTGGTCGGGATGGATGGTGCCGGCGAAGGTTGAGAGGGCTTTTCCTTTGGAGGAGGAGGAGGAGGAGCAGCGGAATCTTTTGGAGGTTCAGGTGCTGCAGCTTGATCCTCAGAGGTCTCAGCCAGCGTGGCCTCAATGTCATCGTCCTGATCTCCGATCACGGCAATGAGGTTCCCGGCTTTAACGGTTTCCCCCTCGGGTACCAACACTTTTCTGAGCACACCGGAACCAAAGGATTCCAGGTCAAGCACAGCTTTGTCCGTTTCAATTTCCGCCAGAATATCCCCGGATTCTACAGCGTCCCCCTCATGTTTTTTCCAAGCCACCACAACCCCTTCCTCCATGGTATCCGTGAGCTTGGGCATGACGACGCGCGTAATCATAGGTCCCTCCTATTTTGACAGGGAAATTCTTCGAATGAATCTGTCGTGATGACTTTCTGAGGAACAACCATTTCAAAAATATGTTGCGTGTTAGAGAACCCGTTTCACCGCCGATATGACCCGAGCCAGATCTGGAATGGCCAGATCTTCAAGCGGCCGGGTATACGGCATGGGGACTTCTTCACCGGCGACCCTGACGATAGGCCCATCTAAAAAATCAAATCCTTTTGAATAGATGGTCTCAGCAATCTGAGCGCCTAACCCACAAAACTCCCACCCCTCTTCCACAATGACGACACGTCCTGTTTTCTTGACAGATTCCAGGAGGGTATCGGTATCCAAGGGTTTTAATGTCCTTAGGTCGATGACATCGGCATTGATGCCTTCCTTTGACAAGGCTTCCGCGGCCTCAAGCGCCAACAAGGCCATCTTTGAATAGGCCACAATTGTCACATCGCTTCCTGTTCGGGTTACGGCGGCCTTGCCAATCGGCAGGGTGTAATCATGATCAGCCACCTCGCCTTTGGTGCCATACAGAAGTTGCGCTTCGATAAAAATTACCGGGTTCTCATCACGAATGGCGCTTTTCAATAAACCTTTCGCATCAGAGGGCGTCGCCGGGGCAATCACTTTTAATCCAGGGACATGGCAGAACCAGGCTTCAAGACTTTGCGAATG
>JACDDF010000512.1 GCA_013817135.1 Nitrospirales bacterium | reverse complement strand
CCCTCCATCCCATCGTTGGTCCGAACCTGGGTGAAACCGGCTTCCTCATCTGTCCCGAGAATGGTCAGTTGGGTCCCGCTTGGTAAGCCACGGTGTAGGATGCGATGGGCAGTAGTGGGCCCACTGCGTAGCGGCACAGTTACCACGTCCGAGATGTAATTCACGTCTCCGACTGCGGCCAATGACTGTGTGGTCAACCCCAAACAATAGAACGATAAAAAAACGAGATAGATTAAAAATTTCAAAGCGTTTCATCTCCTTGTTATGTCGCGCATCTCGAGAAAGGAGTTCTTCGGGCGAAAGGTAGACCGCCGTACTCACAGGGAATAGGAAATATAGATGCCCAGAGGGACAAACCGATAAGTAGCAAAGGAGCTGCAAGGTGTCAATGACGCCAAAAATCCGGCTCATAAAATTGGAGGTTAAAGAAGGTTAATTCCTTTGTTGACTACCCATTTATTCCCTTTTTCTGTCCACGAATATAGAAGATCCGGATATGTTCACGCCAACGGGCCTAGAGGGGGTGGATGAGCGGGGTAAGATGAAATGAAACACTTAACCACAAACTTGTTTTCTGGCTCAGTTGATCATATGACCAATCGCCTGGAAGTGGGCTGACCGGGCTGACGCTCAATTCAAGGAGCGGACCATTTTTGAGCCAGGCGAGTTGGTCCGCCCCTCCACGGTATGCGTCGGGACGATGCAATATGCCGACTTAGGTGGAAGCGGTTTTGGGTCCTTTTCCCGGAAGAAAAGGCCTGCCCCGGGGCCAAGTCGAAGGGACCTCGGCCGTCCGGCCGAAACCCGGTTTTTCCTAGCGCCAAAGTTAAATTAATACCCATGGCGAAAAAGACAAATGTCAGGCAAGGGAAATCTTTTTGGAAAATTGCCGATGGATTGAATCTTCTTATTGAAGTTTCTCCGTCATTTCATTATGAAGCACGGGGCAATTAAACGAATAAATCCATTTATCCGCCTCAACCGAATTTTTTGGGGCTAGGGCTCTGGCCGGGGTATGACACGGAGACAATCCGTTTTGTAATCCTGGGACACTGTGTGTTGAGGATCATCCGGATTAAAGAGGGACCACCCCCAACCATCACCCCACAGGCTGGGTTCTTTAAACCGCCCGTTCGTATCCCTGACCAACACAAACCAACCTTTCATGATGGTCGCGTGACCGACTGCCGGCCCGGTGGTCATCGGCATGGTGCCGGCGTTTAGGAGTTCCTTCACCAACACAGCTCCGTCGGGAATCTGGTTTTTCTCGTTGTAATACTTGATCGTGTCCGGCTGGGTATACACGACGTGGTATTCCTGCAACCCTGGGAAACCTTCCACCTTCGCGTGGGCCCACGTACGAAGCGTGGGCCATTCCCGGTAATTTTCTGGAACACCGATGGCCCCGGTTTTGGGGTGAACGTTGGGGGCAAAAGACTTCGCTTCATTCGTCATCGCCAATCCTGCCAGACTTCCTAACCCCAGAATGAGGATGGTTCCTATGGTTACAACCTGTTTCATGTACTTCTCCTTCACAGTTGGCATCTAAAAAACGGCTGAGGCCCATCACATAGACCGTGACGAACCGCGGCCTTGTTCCTTATAAATCCGACGGGACCTCTTCTTTGATTTCTTTCCAATTGGCCTCGGACTTTTTGAGGTAACCCGGAATATCCATGGCCCACTTGTGAAGGTCTAGTAGAGTGAAGCGAAAAAGCAGCTCGCCCTCAAAACGGGAGCAACTCATCCAGACAGCTGTGACCTTATTTGCGCAAAATGGGATTCATGCTACGGGAATCGACACCATTGTGGAACAGTCGGGGGTGACCCAAAAAACCTTGTCTGCGCATTTCCGCTCAAAAGAGGAATTGGTCCTCGCGGCGTTGCGACACGATGACGGGCAGTTTAGGAATTCGTTCATGCGGCAAGTGGAAACCAAGGTGCGCACTCCCAAAACTCGCTTGCTGGCCATTTTCGAAGTGGCGGAAACCTGGTTTTCTCAACGGAGCTTTTACGGATGTATGTTCATCAATGCCGTTGGTGAGCATTCAGCCCCCAACACCTCACTCCGTTACGTCTGCAGCGATTTCAAGCGGATGATGACGGAGTTTTTCCTCGGGCTATGCATCAGGATGGGAGCGCGGAATCCTCAGCAGCTAGCCGAAGAACTCTCGCTTTTACTGGAAGGCGCAATCGTGACAGCCCAAGTGTCTCAAAAACCTGACGCGGCCAAAATTGCCAAACGCACAGCGGCAGTGCTGATCGAAAAGCAGATTTCGCATGAAACACCCCAGACATAGAATCACATTTCGATGTGGATTATCAGATATTCCTCATTGTTTTGGTGATCATCACTCGTCAAATATCGCTTCTGACATGTTAGGCCCTTAGGTTGGTCGTTGGGCCTCCATCGCCACCCTGGTGCATTTCCCAATATCAGTCATATTTGATGGGGGTATGAGCCGCACCATTTGAAGCCTTGCTCATTGTCCTATTCCAGCCTCTGGACAACTCAATATAATCAGACACGACCGTCCTGATTTGTGTTGATTTGGAAGATTCCCTTTGGGTTCCCCCCTTCTGTTTCAGGAAAAGGAATGTGCGATTAACGAGCACATTCCACTATACAGGAGCCATCGGGGTTGAAATCCTGGAGGCCAGGCAGGAAGGACTTCATGTCATAATCTCCATCTTGATTAATGTTCTGGGTGGCAGCCGTATGTGGCGGGAGGGCTTCAGGTGAGGCCAGCTTGGTCTTATAGGCTCTCTTGGATGTGTACTTACAACAGAAACACAAGGATTGTCCTCTTGTGATTCAGCGAAAT
>JACDDF010000511.1 GCA_013817135.1 Nitrospirales bacterium | reverse complement strand
AAAGCAAGTCGTCGATGGGGTTGAATAAGGGAACGAGCGGGAATAGGGTCTTGGTGCCTGTAGCAGGAGCTTCAGAATTCGTTGAAGTTCCCCAGGTCATTTGCTAAGCTGACTTTCCGTTTTTTTACCCATCAACAGAGACGAGTGGCAGGAGAACACATGGCAAGATTGGGGAAGGCGCTGATCAGCGTATCCGATAAAACCGGTGTAGAGAAAATGGCCAAGGGCCTGGCGGCACTTGATGCGGATATTTTGTCGACAGGTGGAACCGCCAAGATGCTCAGGGACGCCGGGGTGACCGTGACAGAGGTGGCAGATTACACCGGGTTTCCTGAAATTTTGAACGGACGGGTGAAAACGTTACATCCTAAGATTCATGGAGGGTTATTAGGGCGGCGTTCGGTGGATGCGCATGTGAAGCAAATGCAAGAACAGGGGATCGAGCCTATCGATGTCGTGGTCGTCAATCTCTATCCGTTTGAAGCGACCATTGCGAAGCCTGGTTGTACGTTTGAAGAAGCCATTGAAAATATTGATATCGGGGGACCGTCCATGCTCCGGTCGGCGGCCAAGAACCATGAGGATGTCCTGGTGGTGGTCGATCCACAGGATTATGAGCGGGTGTTGGAGGCCTTGCACTCCGGGACCGTCTCCTTAGGGTTGCGACGGAAGTTAGCCAAAAAAGTCTTTGACCACACGGCCAGGTATGACAGCCTGATCGCCAATTATCTCAACTCCAAGTTAGCCGATACCTTAGGGCAAAAATTTCCTTCGTTATTGTGCCTGTCATATGAAAAGGTCGAAGATCTGCGGTATGGAGAGAATCCGCATCAGGCCGGTGCGGTATACCGTGATCGGGAGACCAAAGAAGCCTCCCTTTCTCAGGCTAAACAGCTTCATGGCAAAGCCATGTCGTATAATAATTACCTGGATGCCAATGCGGCGTTGGAATTAGTGAAGGAATTTGATGAAACGGCGGTGGTCATCGTCAAACATAATAATCCCTGCGGGGTCGCCATCGGGGATATGCCGGTCGAGGCCTATGTCCGGGCGCGAGAAACAGATCCGGTCTCAGCCTTTGGCGGGGTCATTGCCTGTAATCGAAACGTCGATCTGGCCATGGCCAAAGAAATCACCTCCACGTTTGTGGAAGTCCTGATTGCGCCGGCATTTTCGGAAGAGGCCTTGGCAGAACTTCAACGGAAAAAAGATTTGAGGCTGTTAGCGGTGGGTGCCTTGGAGAGTGCTCAACGGGATGCCCTGGATATGAAAAAAATTGTGGGCGGGATCTTAGTGCAGGACCGGGATCTTGGGTCATTGCGTGAGATGGGAGACTTATCCATGCCCAGTGAACGGCAGCCGACCGACTACGAGTATCAAGCCTGCGATTTTGCCTGGAAAGTCTGCAAGCACGTCAAGTCCAATGCCATTGTTTTTGCCACACAGACCCAAACTGTTGGCATTGGCGCCGGCCAAATGAGCCGGGTTGATTCGGTGAAACTGGCGCAAATGAAAGCGAAGCTTCCCATCAAAGGGTGCGTGATGGCCTCAGATGCCTTTTTCCCGTTTCGTGATGGTATCGATGCCGCCGCAGACGCAGGTATTACCGCGGTGATTCAACCTGGAGGGTCTATCCGGGATAAGGAGATCATCCAAGCCGTTGATGAGCATAAGATGGCCATGATTATGACGGGTATGCGTCACTTTCGTCATTAACCGAACTCAATCCGATTTTCCTTTCGAGTCTTCCCTGGTTGCGGTTGTTCAGCTTGATCACGGGTGTGTCTTTTGATCGGAAAGGTGTAACCGGGCTTCGGGTCATAAGCATTAGAATAGGCCATGTTGGCACATTCCCCCATCCTCGGGATGGAGCGGGAAGGGAAAGCAATACGTGTTCCGATGAACGTATTAATCATAGGCAACGGTGGACGAGAACACGCACTCGCGTGGAAGCTTGCCCAATCCCCTCGCGTGACCAAACTCTTTTGTGCCCCAGGCAATGCGGGGATCGCGCAGGTGGCCGAATGTGTGCCACTTCAGGTGGATGACCTTGAAGGCCTCAAGCACTTTGCACAAACCCACGAAATCAATCTGACGCTGGTCGGACCGGAACTGCCGCTCTCCTTAGGTATCGTCGACGAATTCAGAAAATCCCACATGCGGATTTTTGGCCCCACCCGCAATGCGGCCCTCATTGAATCCAGTAAATCGTTTGCCAAAGAACTCATGGTGCGGGAAAAAATTCCCACCCCATCTTCGCACACGTTTGACCAACTGGAGCCAGCGTTAACCTGCCTGGAATCCTGCCCGCTCCCGATCGTCGTGAAAGCCGATGGTCTTGCGCAAGGGAAAGGGGTCATCATCTGTGCGACCAGGGCGGATGCCCGTGAGGCGGTTCGCAGCATGCTGGAAGAGCAGCGCTTTGGAAAGGCTGGCGCCCGGGTGGTGCTGGAAGAATTTCTTGAGGGAGAAGAACTCACGGTCATGGCCTTTGCCGATGGCCGAACGGTCATTCCCATGCTGCCTGCTCAGGATCATAAGCGAATCGGTGAAGGCGACACGGGTCTCAATACAGGAGGCATGGGGGCCTATGCGCCCGCTCCGTTGGGAACACCGGAACTCCGGCAGCGTATTGTCGATGACGTGTTGGCTCCTGCACTCACAGGGTTATCCCGAGTAGGAAGTCCCTTTTATGGCGTATTATACGCAGGGATTATGGTGAAGGATGGCAAACCGTATGTGCTGGAATTTAACGCCCGCTTTGGCGATCCCGAAACCCAGGTTGTCTTGCCACTCTTAAAAACGGATTTATTGGATGTGCTTGAAGC
>JACDDF010000510.1 GCA_013817135.1 Nitrospirales bacterium | reverse complement strand
CCACACCACTCTCTCAACGCCTTCTCTTGCTCTTTTGATTCAAACTCGTACCACCTCTCCAACATACCCTTTTGCTCAAGGAGCGCCTTGTACTTTGAATAGGCCCCTTTCCTGTCGAACATCGCCTGGATCCTAACTACTTCGGTTGGAAGGTAGAGATAGGCAAACTTAAGAATCAGTTTCTTCCCCAAATCGAGTTCATTCTTATGAGGAATTTCTATGAATCGTTCATCATCTATATCTGCAGGAAGTTCATCCATGTCGTCGCCAAATTCAGAATGGTAATACATTTTTCCTGTGCTCTTGTCCAAGAAAGCTTGATACTCGTACCTTGAGCCGAAGCTCACAAACTCAAATGCCTCCAAAATGTTTTTGAACTCAACGACCATCGTTGCATCTCCTGCTGCCGAACCGTATTGCTTTCAGCAGTGAGCGGCGCTCACAGTCCACTCGAAACAGCTCGGAGGCCTTCTCCGCTCGTCAGCTATAGCGGCACGTTAGCCAGCATCTGAGGACAAATCCAAGACACCCAAGAGTATTAGATTCACGTGTTTGAGCAACTCTTGATCAGCCGCATCGTCAGGATTCTTCAAACCGTGAAACATGTGGTTGCGTATGTGATTGAGGACCTCTGCAAGTGCGTTGGCCACCCATGGCGGTTTTCTCGTCTCTTGACCGCCCAGACTTGTGCAAGTGTATCGAACACCTGTCGCAAATGCTCGGGCGAGAAAGGGTACACATCGAGTATGGGTTCATGCGTCCCCATTCCCTTACGCGCAGCCAGCCAAGCCGTGTTGTCGCGCAGGGCTCTGAGGACTTTGTCGATACCTTCCGCGCGTGATTCAAAGTACTGAATGATGGCCTTCCGATCAGTATCCGGCTGAGACAATTGCTGCTCACAAAGGCGGCCCCGAGCCGCGATCACTAGAGCGATCCACGCACCGAAAAAACGGTCAAATGGGTCTTCGGATTCCGAGGCCTTCCGTCGCCATCGCTCAATGCACTCGACTGATCTTCTAATGATGGCCTCCAGTCTTCGCAGCCTACACTCCAATGGAGTATACAGACCGGCATAGAATACAATCTTGGTCTGCAAATTTCCCTCCGATTCTCGTCTTGAATCAAAGATTTGTCAACGCTACCCAGCGCAAAGCTTCGGCGTGAGATATGAATCTATCAAAAAAAACCAAGATAGATTCCCGCTGAAAAATGTCGGGAATGACAAAGAAGATAACCCTGCCTGCTTTACCTGGGCACAGATCCTTCGCCGTGGGCTCAGGATGACCCGATGAGTAGGACCGCACCGAGTCATCGCTTATTCATTCAATCCCAGAACGGAGAAATTGAGATTTTCACAAAACAGGAGGTTCAGTCGGCGGGAGACAGTTGGTCGGGAATTTGTCTAAGAATACAGATGGCACCAGACCTGGTGGCCTTTTTCGGGAGGACCGACTTGAGTCAACTTGGGTTCTACTGTTTTACAGACATCCATGACTTCGGGACAACGGGGATGAAACCGGCAGCCGTCTGGAGGATTTAACGGGGACGGCACGTCGCCGGGTAGGATAATGCGCTTGGGTGGCGCCGTGGGATCGGGCACCGGATTGGCGGAGAGCAGTGCCTGCGTGTAGGGATGCTTGGGCGCCGCAAAAAGATCTTCCGTAGGGGCGACTTCCGCGAACTTGCCCACATACATGACCGCGATCCGGTCGGCGAGATATTGCACCACATTAAGATCATGCGTGATGAACAAATAGGAGAGGTGAAATTCCTGCTGGAGGTCCCGGAGCAAATTCAGGATTTGCGCTTGAATGGATACATCCAGTGCCGACACAGCTTCATCACAGACGATGAATTTTGGATTGAGCGCAAGGGCACGCGCAATGCCTACCCGCTGGCGTTGCCCGCCTGAGAATTCATGCGGATACCGTGACTGATGCTCCGGCCGCAACCCCACCCGAATGAACAACTGATCCACCTGATCTTGTAGCGCTTTGCCGTTGGCAATGTGATGAATTTTCAAGGGTTCGCTGACGATGGCGCCGATCGTCATCCGGGGGTTGAGCGAACTGTAGGGATCTTGAAAAATCAGCTGCATCCGTCTGCGGGCCTGCCGCAATTCCTTCGGTGTCAGCTTCAACACATCTCTTCCCTCGAAGGTCACCTGGCCGGCGGTGGGCTCCATCAATCTCAGAATAGACCGACCTACGGTGGTTTTTCCACAACCCGACTCCCCGACCAGGCCCAAAGTCTCTCCTTGGTTCAGGTGGAAGGTGACATCGTCGACCGCTTTAACCCAGGCCGACACGCGGGAAAAAAGTCCGCTTCGGACGGGGAAATATTTTTTCAACCCGGTGACTTGGAGTAGTGGTGTCGTGGATTCGGTCATGAGTAACGACGAATTTTTACAGTGGGATACAGGATTTTTTTTCAACAGCATTGGACATGAAGATTTTTTCCCTCATGTCTCTTTTTTGTCATACAACCAGCACACGGTTTCATGCGCCTCCCCCACTTGCACCGTGGGCGGAGGTTGAAGAGGACAATGATCCAACACTTCCGGACAGCGTGAGGAAAAATGGCAACCGGGTGGATATTGCAAGGGAGAAGGAACCGTTCCAGGAATCGCTACCAGCCTAGCCTGGCGTTCCCCCGGTCGAGGCAGCGATTTCAACAGCGCGCTCGTGTAAGGATGGCTGGGACTGCGGAATAATTCTTTCACGGTTGCCCGTTCGGCAATTTTACTCGCATACATGACAATGACATCCTGGGCGAATTGCGCGACCACCCCTAAATTATGCGTGATCAGGAGAATAGCCATTCCCATAT
>JACDDF010000024.1 GCA_013817135.1 Nitrospirales bacterium | reverse complement strand
TGATTGCAGTGGTCACCGTCGTGGTCACCTTATACACCTCGGACCTTTTAGAAGGCGTGGCGCTTGGCATACTCACAAAAATCGTCGTGCTCTGTGTTGACCTTGTACGGAACTCAGCCAAGGAACCCCGGGCCGGAGACTCTTTCCTCAAACGGTCCACCAGTCCACTATCGGCTGCGCTCGTAGAATTGTTCAGGAACCCGGTTATTCGAATCGGAGACGGCCGTGGCTCTCGTGAACGGTACAGCGTCATGACCGTTGCCACCGGCGCGATTCGAGGCACTGTCGGAGAGATGAAAAACCCGTACAAAATTTACCTGTCGTCAGTCACCGGCATGAACCTGATGAAACTCGACAAGGCGCTCCACGAAACGCTCGTTGTCCCTTCGAACTCCAAAGCCAACTTCTTGATCATCTTGGCAGGACAGATTATCGACCACACTTCGATGGAGTATTTACATCAATTCCAGGATCAATGTAGTGAGGCGGGCCATACCTGCTCTATCGTCGGGATGGATCACTTCCGCTCATTTTCGGACCACGTGTTGGCTTACCGCGTGAATCCTCCACGAAGTCTCATGGCATTCGCGTAATGACCGATAGCTATTCATAACCGTATGAAGGAGGAGGCAATGACCACAAGCGAGATTTTGACTCATTCACCACCAACCCAGGAAGAGGTGGACATTCATGACCTGACCATCGGGCAACGCATTGACTGGCTGGTAGGCTATTCTCGCCGGCACTCCCAGGAATTCCAAAGTCCCGAGTCTTGGCTCGCGCGCAGCCGATACCTGGCCCAACACCCGACCGCGATTACGGCATTCATGTGCATGGATGGACGCATTAATATTCCCGTCGCCACCAACACCCCCCGCGGCATCATTTTCCCCTTCCGTAATCTCGGTGGACGCTTTAACCTGGGGTGGCCGCACCTCGGCGAAGTTATGACAGAACATGTGCAAAACATGGTCAAACAGGGCCGCCGCATCCTGGCACTAATTACCTACCATTACTCGAAAGGTAATGCCCACCGCGGATGTGCCGGATTTAACTATGACACGGTCGCCGCACGCACCTACAGTCAGGGTATCAAACAACAGATGGAGGCGGTCTTCGGTACTGGTCACGACACGGTGTACCCGATCGTGTGTGGATTTGAGACAGACGAAGACGCCCTGGTGTTCCACGGTCAAAACAGGAAAACGCTGGACCTCTCCTCTGTGTCCATCCGCGATCAGGACTGCTTGCCCGCCTTACTGGAAGAGCTGTATCCCGATATGCCCCAACAGATCCAGCATGACCTGTTGCCTCTGGTACGTGACAACATCACCCATGTGGCCGACATCAAACGGACCAACCGCACATTCAACATCGAGCACCGCGAATGGATTATTTGCGTTGGACGGGGGTTCGACTGGTTGCACACCTCAAATCTGGCGCTCATCATCGGACCTTACAGCCCGGACCTCGCCGACCCCATTCGAAAGGCCGCCGGCATCATTGAGGTCAACATGCAATCAGGCCGTATCCCTGCTGATGGTTTTCTGCTACTCGCCAAAGCCCCTTACCATGAAATCGGCGTTGACCGTGCCTGCGCCGAACTCAAAAGCGCATTCCTGTCCGAATTTGCTGCCGAAGTCATTCGGACTGAATTCCCGAAATTGGCCGAAAAGATGCACGTACGCACGGCCGTCCTCGCCTGGCAATCACGGGTAATGGAGTTTATTAATGCTAGGAAAGAAATCGAGGATCCACTTCAGCATTCTTCGCTCTGGCACATCAATAGAAAAAGCTGACATGGAGGATTACTGCGGAAACCTTAGATCGAAGATGGGGAGCCAAGCCGAACAGGATCGGATCCGTTCAAGAGCGGGCGCTCACAGGTCAGGAATTCCATAAACTGCACATGCGAGTTAACCCCGTACTTGCGAGCAATGTGTTTGAGGTAAAATGCCATTATGCCTTCGGCCATTTTCAATCGCCCAACTTATGCGTCGCTCTTGAAAGTGGTCGAACGGAAATTTCTGGAAAAGTCTTAGATAGTGTGCTTGTGGTGTTGTTGGTGCTGATGGCTGTGATGCTGTTGGTGTTTGCCAGCGGCGTGGTGGAACCTTTGGGCAATGAATCGCGTGGTATCAGTGAAAACGAACCCATAACAATTCGATCAGGGTATTCCTGAGGACTAAAACCCGTTTATCTTAAAAAAGGTCCGGACTTTTTCTTTGAGTATACGACGTTTTTGCAAAACGGACGAGTTTTCCTTCCATACTTCTTGAGACATAGCGGACCTCTTGAACCTTCGTTTCACCACCTAGGCCTCACATTCCATTCCCCGACCGGAAGACTTGATCCACGGTCTTCAAATCTTCCGCCTACGATTATCTCTGATACACCAACTCAGTCTTCTCTTCCCGATGAGCAAACATTTTCTTTTACCTTCCTCCTACTCCAAAAATCCACTCGCCTTCCATGAAATTTTCAGTTTATATTCATGTGGACCCTAACATCCTCCACGAACTTTAGCAGATGAATGCAGTTTGGTTCTTCCTTGTCACTTTTTGAACGCTCAACCCCTCGTATTTGCTAGATCTTTTTTCAAAAGAAGGCTACACTAATCACATCAGGTCCTTCCTTGTTTCCCTTGATTTCATAAAGCATTTATCCAATGGACGGGATTAACCGGACGGTTAGACAGCGAATCTTCCTTCTACTCGTCATCCTTACCATGGCGTGTTCGGCCATGGCCGTTGTAGCGATTACTCTGCTTTACCAGGCTGCCTTTGATGAAGAGCGCGTTCGACTGAGAGAGATTACCCAGACCCAAGCCCGCCTCATGGAAGCCGTTGCAAGGTTTGACGCACAGTTCAGTGTGCCGGACCATCCTGAAGGTGCTCAAGGCGCGACACTCAGCCAAATCATTGAGGCCCATCAGTTTAACAAGGGGTTTGGTGAAACGGTCGAAACCACCCTGGGCCGTCGAGAGGGAGACTTTATCGTCTGGATCTTACAGCATCGGCATTTGGACTTCGATCATCCCCAACCCACCCCATTCGCGGGAAACCTTGCTGAACCCATGCGCTTGGCCCTGTCAGGAAAATCAGGAACCATCGTAGGCCTGGATTACCGAGGAGAGACTGTCCTGGCAGCCTATGAGCCGGTTACCGTGCTGAATCTCGGGTTAGTATCAAAAATTGATCTGCAAGAAATCCGCCGGCCCTATATTGAGGCAGGTGTCCTCACGATCGTCGTCGGTCTCGGGATTATTGCCCTTGGTGGGTTCCTCCTCTTTCGAATCAGCCATCCCATTATTAGTCAATTGGAGGCTAGTGAAGCCCACACGCGCGCCATTATTGCCCATGCAGCAGATGGCATTATTACGGCCAATGAATCGGGAACCATTGAAACCTTCAACGCCACGGCGGAACGCATATTTTGGTTTAAGGCTTCCGAAGTCATCGGAAAAAATCTTAGCAGTCTGATGCCAAAACCCGAGAGTGAGCACCATCCAGAGTCCCTTGCCCATTACCTACTGACGGGTGATCGCCATATCCTGGGGACGCGCCGGGAAGTGACCGCGCAACGTCCGGACCACAGCACGTTCCCCTTGTCCCTCGCCGTCACAGAGGCTCAGCTCTCAGGACGGCGAGTATTCATTGCCTTGGTCCACGATTTGACAGAGGAGAAAATAATGGACCGGCGGTTGACCGCCCAATATGCCATCGCTCGAGCATTGGCGGAATCCAAAACCATTCCCCATGCCTCTCAGGAAATCCTATGCGCCGTGTGTCTCTCTCTAGGATGGCAAGTCGGCGCGCTGTGGCAACTGGACCACCAAACGCTCGAACTCCAATGTCTTGAAATCTGGAGCGATTCGCCTGATCAGTTCGCCGAGTTTGTGGCAATCACCAAACAAACTACCTTTACCAAAAACCAGGGACTGCCGGGACGCGTGTGGGAATCTGGTCAGGCAGCCTGGATTACCGATGTGGTCCATGATCAAAATTTCCCAAGAGCTGATGTGGCAGCGAAGGAACATCTCCACGCAGCCTTTGCCCTTCCGATTCAGCTTGGTGGAGTCACCTATGGGGTTATGGAATTTTTCAGCTACCAAATTCGAGAGCCTGATGCCGCACTCTTGCATCAGATGAGCGCGGTGGGCAATCAATTCGGTCAATTCTTCGAACGGATTCAGGCACAAGAAGCCATTGCGGATCTGGCTAAGTTCACGAAGGAAAATCCCTACCCAGTGATCAGAATCTCCCGAGAGGGGAGGATTTTGTATCACAATCAACCCGGCGAAGTCTTTCTTGCGGACTTGAAACGCGGAATAAACCAAGCCCCCAACGTACAATGGCAACATGCTATTCAAGACGCGTTTCGGCGTGGAGGCGTTCAACGTCAAGAGATCACCTGCCACGACCGAATTTTTTCGGTGACCTTATCCGTTGGCATAGGGACCGACTATATGAATGTGTATGCTCAAGAGATTACCGACCAGAGAAAAGCGGAAGAGGCGCTACGCCGGAGGGAAGAACATTTCCGGCAAATCCAGAAACTCGAAGCGATTGGGACTTTGGCCGGCGGCATTGCCCACGATTTCAACAATATCTTGACCCCGTTGATCGGATTTACGGAAATGGCGACAAAAAAGGCTGAAGAGGGAAAGTCGGTCATCGCCAATCTTCAGGAGGTGCTCAAGGCCGGTTATCGGGCCAAAGATCTTGTACGACAAATCCTGACCTTTAGCCGACAAGGCGAGACCGAGAAAAAACCCATTTTGCTTCAAAGTGTTGTCGAGGAAGCGTTTCAACTTCTGCGTGCGTCCTTTCCCACCACCATCACCTTAGGAATGGATTTATCGTCCACGGCAGGGCCGGTGCTTGCCAACCCTACTCAAATCCACCAGGTGATCATGAACCTGTCCACCAACGCGGAATTTGCCATGCGAGGCAAAGCTGGGAGTTTGGACGTCACCCTTCAAGAAGTACTCATCGATGACGCCATGCCTCATCGTCCCCCTGGACTCCCAAACGGTTCCTATGTCCGACTCGCCATGACAGATTTCGGCCAAGGGATTCCCTCCAATCTCCAGACGCGAATTTTCGACCCGTTTTTCACCACAAAGAACGTAGGAGAAGGATCGGGGATGGGCCTAGCTGTCACTCATGGAATTGTGGCCGATCATGGAGGAGCGATTGAGGTTCAGAGCGAGCCAGGACGAGGGACAACCTTTGTCCTCTATTTTCCGCGCACGTCCGAATCACTCCAAAAACCGGTTGCCCCCATCCCCCTTTTACTCCACAAACGGGGCACCGTCTTGTTTATCGATGACGAACCGTCAATTGTTGCCTTGGGAAAGGCCATGTTGTCAGAACTTGGGTATGACGTCTGGTCGCATACCGACAGCCGTGAGGCACTGGAAATGTTTCGTCAGCACGCCCATGCCATCGACGTGGTAATTTCGGATCAGACCATGCCCATGTCAACGGGGGAGGCCTTGGCCAAACACATGTTGGCTATCCGTCCCTCAATCCCCATCATTCTGTGTACCGGGTTCAGCCACACCATCAATGAGGAGAAGGCGCTCGCCATGGGAATACGAGTGTTCCTTCGCAAGCCATATGGCATGCAAGACCTTGCAGAGGCCATCCAGCATGCCTTTGCTAATAGTTAAATAAAAGCCAGGGCCATTTTCATGGAAGAGGAAAACCTTGAGACCTCTCATCTTTTTCTTCTTCTGACTCACCAGCTACCGCGGCTCATACGGGAAAAGCTACAGTCAACCTGCTCGAGTTAAAGACCTTTCGCTCAGGCTTTCTTCTCGAAAGTCCGTTTTCCTACTTTCGTATTCTCATGATTGGTTTACTTTTTGGGACTGTTGAAGAATAGATCATGGCTCATCCCAACCGCCCTTTGAGCCGCACCATTATTCCGGAGCACGTTGGGGCCACCACCACGATACATTGACCAATGTCGTGAATGTGGCGATTCGCTATTGACGTCAAGAGAAAGGAGTCAGACACCTTTTCGTAGCTCAATGTGAGAACGGCGATCCTGAGGGCTTCCATACAGATGGCGACTACCCCGTACAGTTCGACTTGCTCGCCGCCGCGAAAACCAAATACCCTCATCAAACGCTTTGGCCTTTTCCTCATGCCCAACCCCTTCCACATTGTTGTGCAACCAGCCACCGAGGAAGCACTCAGCCCGTTCATGGAGTCGTGCATGACCAGCCATGTCCGCCGCTACCATCACCACGACCGCAACCACGGGCATGTGTCGCAAAGCCGGCTCAAGAGTTTTCCGATTCAACGAGACGTCATCTCCTCATGATGCTCCGCTACCAGCTCCGCAATCCCGTCCGTGCCTGCCTGGTTGAACACGCCGCCGCATGGCCCCAATCAAACTTGCGATTCCCGGATATAAGCGACCCCTCTTCCTTCGCGCTTCTCACGGAGTAGGCTGCCTGGATCGATCAGCCACTCTTTGATATTGATTTCAGTACTCTCCGGCCCTGCGGGAATCGACAACAGCCCTGCGTTCTCCTTACTGCCAAAGGATGATGGCCACCACTTTGCGGCTCGAATCCACCCTGCGGAGAAGTGGTCGTCCACGGAAACCGCCAGAAAAGTAGGCTGTCCTCTTTTCTTTTTCCTTTCCTCCCCTGACTTACAGCCCGAAGATCTCCACTCAGCACAGTGTAGAAGAGATAAAGTAGCCATTCAGATTATTCGGAGTTAAGACCGTCCGAATCTGAGGATCGATTTTTTGGGGATCGAAGCCTTTTCCAAGAGACAGTTCCTTGTGGCTGGTTAAATCCAGTAAGATAAGATTCCCATCCTGGGAAAAAACGCCTTCCTCATACAGCAAGAGAAGCGGCCTCATGCGCTCGTGCTCATTAGTCTTCACCACGACCCCCACCGATCCGTCGCTCAATTGGACGTAGCTTTCTGGAGGATAGACAGTCACGGTCGCGGTTCGTACGCAGATGAATCCGGCTCTATTCTCATCGTTCCTTGTGCCTTCATTCTTTCATACCCACCACCGGATACAGTATAAATACACTATGAAAAAACTGTACGTCTCGCAAAGCCTCATCGATGTCGAAACACGCAAGGAATTGTTGGATCAGGCCCAGATACCGGCCACGATCAAGAACCAACGCTCGGCGATGTTGGGAGGGGAAGTGCCATTTGTTGAAGTCTTCCCGGAACTGTGGGTGCTGAAGGACGAGGATTTTGACCGGGCCAACACGTTACTCGAAGAGTGGGAACAGGCTAAGCCTCTCGAAACAACGAGATGGACCTGTTCCGGATGCGGGGAATTGCATCAAAAAGAATTCACCACATGCTGGAAATGCGGGCTGGAAAGACGGTAAAAGAATTCAGCCGGGTCTCGCCAAGGCTATATGTGTTCTTGGGCCTCCCATCACCCTGCCCTCTCCGGCACACGCATGACAAGTTCCATATTGGATCCGGCTGAATTCTGGCATTTTCACCTTGGCGCGGATTCCTTGCCCTTGGCTCAGGAGGCCAGACTGATTTAAGCTGAACCAAGGCTTCACGTTTTCCAATCTCTACAGGTAAATATCTGTATTTTCACACTCCCATGTTTTCCACAAAGTTAATCTGCAGCAGCATTCTTATCCTTTTGCTCCTTGGGCTGCCTCTCCTGGGTATTGTCCTGTCTGGCCAAGCTCTTCCCCACAATTTAACTCTATTGCCCATTCCCCTACAGTCAGGAGACGCCTCTCTTTCCTGGCCGATATTTGGACTGCTTGCCCTGCTCATCTCCGGAACTCTTACCCCGTTTCTTTGGCGATATGGGAAAACCCGATGCCATAGCACATTCAAATCCGCGTCCGACGAAGGGTTTCCCTGGTGGGGTTGGATGGGAGTAGGATGGACGGCTTTTGCCTGGATATTAGCCTGGACACGTTTTTCATGGTTTCAAGAATGGCAACCACATACCTTCCCGCTACTTTGGTTCGGCTATATTGTCGTCATCAATGCCTTACTTTTTTCACGAACCGGCCGGTGCCTTCTCATTCATCAACCCAAAGCTCTCTTCAAACTCTTCTTTCTCAGCGCCACCTTTTGGTGGATGTTTGAATACCTCAATCAGTTCGTGCAGAACTGGCATTACGTCGGGATGACGGAGGCTCATCCGCTTCTCAGATTCTCTTGGACAACCATCGCTTTCTCAACAGTTCTGCCCGCCGTCCTGAGTACCTATGACTACCTCTTTTCATTTATGCGGTTGAAGACACCATTTGAGAATTGGTATGCCATCTCTATGGTCAATTCCCCACGAACCGGATGGCTGATGTTCAGCCTTGGTTGTTTCGGGCTTCTGATGATTGGGATTTGGCCCACGCTGCTGTATTCTCTCCTTTGGGTGAGCCCGCTTCTGATCATGTTAGGAATACAAATAATGCGGAGGGTTCCAACCATTCTGTCGCCATTGGCCAAAGGAAACTGGAGTCCCGTGGTTCTTTCCGCTCTGGCAGCCCTGGTCTGTGGAGGATTTTGGGAAATGTGGAATGCCCACAGCCTGGTCCATTGGGAATATTCGATTCCCTATGTCCACACACTTCAGATAGGGGAAATGCCGATCCTCGGTTATGCCGGCTATTTGCCGTTCGGTCTGGAATGCCTGACGGTCGCAGCCTTTTTTCTGGGAAATCAGAACTTCCGCAGTGAAACCTATGCCGGGAACTCTAGCATGCCAGTGAAGGTCGTATCAGGCCGTTCGTCCTGAGGTTCTCGATGCATGATGCAATACGACTCCATAGCCATTCAGATTCATGCCGATGTTCATACCCTCTGAGGCTAAGGGCCACAGAAAGAGATTGAACAGTTTCTTATGAAAAAAGTTCACTCGACTCCTGGCGCATCTATCCACGAACCGTCGTTCCTCCCTCCTGCGATTGAACCTGCCTCCACCTCAACCGCGGCCTTCATCGGTTCATTTCCCAAGGGGTCGATGACGTCTCCACGACAGGTCCGGACGTGGACAGCATTTGTAAAAGAATACGGCGGATTGGAAACAGACGCTCTTTCCTCCCACTGCATCAAACAATTCTTTGATAATGGAGGAAAGGCCATTTGGGTGGTACGCATCGGAACGGGACAGATCAAAGGTGCGTCTCCATTTCTCCAGGGCCTTTCTCTTCTCGACCGCATAGGGGTTTTCAATATTTTGTGCATTCATCAGACCGAGCAGCTCCCGGATACTCATGCGGCCAAGGTCGTGCAAGCAGCCATTGCCCTTGCTGCCAAACACTATGCGATGTATCTCCTGGATGTCCCCCAACGCGATGCCTCCCGACAAACGGTCAGGACCCTGACAACCTGGTTTAATCATCAATCAGGTATTCACCACCCGAATGTGGCTAGGTACGTTCCGCGAGTCCAGGTCCACCAGTCACTTCAGAGATCACCTCTGCACACCATCCCCGCCAGCGGAGCCATGGCTGGTGTATTGGCCAGAACTGATCAACAACAAGGAGTATGGAAATCCCCGGCAGGAACGGAGGCCATCCTTCATGGCGTTCAGGGTATCGAACAGACACTGACGCAACCGGAAATGGGGGAACTCACTAATTTGGGGATCAATCCAATCCGACAAACGTCTCCGTCACAGTTTATCGCATGGGGTGCACGGACCCTCGCACCCACGAGGGAGTGGCAGTATCTTTCCGTCCGTCGTCTGGCATTGTTTCTGGAATCAAGCATACAAGAGGGATTAGGGTGGGTGGTGGTTGAACCGAACGACGAACTCCTGTGGGCTCACATTCGCCAAACGCTTGAGGTATTTCTCCAATCGCTCTTCCGGCAGGGGGCCTTTCAAGGCCACAAAGCCCAGGATGCCTATTTTGTCAAATGCGGACCGGATACCATTTCGTCCTCTGACCAGACTGCCGGTATCGTCAACATCATGATAGGATTCGCTCCACTCAAACCAGCTGAATTCATTATTCTTAACATCCAACAGAAAGCCAAATCTTTCCCCCAAGTGTGATTACCCTTTTTCACTGAAGATGCGAAACCCCTTTACTTTAAAGGCTCGAGTGAATGGGAAATAAATGTACTTGCCCACACAGGATTTAGGCGGCATTCTCAAGACAGGCGGCTTGACTGGATACATTGGACACATACCCTACAATCATCGCCACCAACAGCACGAGGCTCTTACGCCACATTCTGATTCATTCTTTCTCGATGTGTATTGATTACGAAAATTATTAGAAGCCCATCCTGTCCCAACACATGGCAGCTCATGCCAAAGGAAACTCCCTTCAGCAATCTCTCTCGATTCTAATGGTCGGATGAGAAGAAACTTGATAGAGAGTAACTGAAAATCCGGGAGAGGAGCAGAGGTCAAAGTCCACTATCTACAGAGTAACGACTGACAAATCTCTTGCATGTCCAATGGAAGGTCCACTGAATATTCCTGAAATATCCCGGATACGGGATGCTGAAATCCCAATGTGCGTGCATGGAGCATCACCCGTGGAATGTCGATCTCCGTGACCCGGCATACTTTCTGACCGCCATACGTCCCATCCCCCAAAATCGGGCACCCTAAAGACGCCAGATGAACTCGAAGCTGATGTGTCCGACCTGTGCGTGGGGACAAGACCACTTGTGAGACCAAGTCCCCGAATTTCCTCACGATCCGATACTCCGTGACCGCTCGTTGTGATTGCGCGGTATTGGATGAAACCTTTTTGGGTTCTCCCCGATCCCGACCGATGGGCAACTCGATCACTCCCTGCTCATCCCGGGGTGCGCCCCAGACGAGTGCCTCGTAGATTCGATCGATCGAGTGTTTTTCAAACTGTGCCGCCAGCGTACAATGGGCATGATCGGTCTTGGCGACCACCATCACTCCAGATGTATCCTTATCCAGTCGATGGACCAGCCCTGGTAGCGCCGTTTTCCCATTGGACATTTCTGCATCGACATGGTTTGGAATATGGGCCAACAGCGCATTGAGCACTGTGCCGGCCCAGTTCCCTGACGCGGGATGCACCACCACTCCCGCAGGCTTGTTCAGCACCAGGAGGGCTTCATCTTCGTAAAGAATTTCCAATGGCATGGCTTTCCCGTTGACCAGGAGCGGTCCCGGCTGGGGAACATCCATCGTAATGTGATCGCCTGGTTGAATGGTGTGGCTCGGTTTGACCATCCTGGCATTGACACGGATCCGTCCCAACTCGATCAATCGTTGCAACCGGGAACGGGATATGCCCCGCTCACGGTTGACTAAAAATTGATCAAGGCGTTTGCGGGTTTCACCCGCCGTCACGACAAATTCAGTAATCACAGTAGTCAATCAGAATTGGTGAACGAGTGGAAGGTCAGACGGGTGACCATGGACAACATTCAAAGGCCGATTAGTCCACCAGTCGTACGCGGTCACCACAGCGAATAACGCCGCCCCGTGCCACTGACACATACACCCCAACATTCCCGGCATTGTGCTGGACAGCAGCACGAAGAATTCCTGTGTCCTTCGGAAGCTCTCCTTGCGCTAACGTGGTCATCACACAACGACCGCAGGAGCCGGTGATCTTCAACCGCACTTCCTCCCCGATGCCTAACGTCTGACCGACCCACTCCTGTTCCATAAAACCTTCCCCGGATCCTCCAGAATCCACAACCAGGTTCGGACGGAATCGGGGCACCTCAAAGCGCCCTTCCGGATACGCCTCACGAAGCCGATTGAGTGTGGCCGTGGTCAGAAGGTGCACCATCGCGGCGTCGAAAAACGTGCCGGCGGGAAGCGAGAAATCCGTGACGGTGTCCCGTTTATCGCGTCCTTCAGTATCGGGCCAGTACTCTTC